>DATFYX010000077.1 GCA_035314825.1 Candidatus Eremiobacteraceae bacterium | reverse complement strand
CAGTTGCGCGCTCTCGCGGTCGCGTTGACCGAGCGGCGCAAACAGACCGAGGCGACACTGGCTCAGATCCAAGGACTCGGCGAGTCGCAGGCCGGCGGCCTGAGCGAGGCGGACATCGCCAAGCTCGAGGCCGGTCTAGCGGCCGCGATCGAACGGGCGTCGGCTCCGGCTGCGGCGGCGCCGCCCGCGGCCGCGCCCGCGCAGCCTGCCCAACCTGCTGCCGCCGCTTCGGCGGGAGGCGTCAAGCCCAACGGCGCGGCGCCGGCGCCCGATGTGGCCGCTGCCAAGCCTGGCAAGTCAGAGGCTGAAAAAGCCGAAGCGCAAAAGGTCGAAACGGCGAAAGTCGAGGCCGCCAAGGTCCAGGCGCAAAAGGCCGAGCACGTTAAGGCTGAGGCTGCCAAGGCCGACGCCGCGAAGGCGGAAGCCGTCAAGGCGGACGCCGCCAAAGCCGCGAGCGCCAAAGCCGAAGCCGCGAAGGCGGCTGAGAAGCCGGCCGCGCCGAAAGCCGATGACAATTCGCCCGGCGGGATCTACGCGCGCGGCATCGCGCAGCTCGAAAGCGGCAAGACACAAGAGGCGCTCAAGACGTTGGAGCAACTCCAAACCAATTCCGAATTCGCCGTGCTGGTCCAGACCGCGATCGGCCGTTGCTACGCCCAGCTGGGCAATCATGATGAAGCGCTGGCGCGCTACGCCAAAGCGCTTGAGGTGTCAGGTCATCCCGAAGAGCAGTATCACGACGCGCTGTATCACATGGCTGCTGCGCACGAGAGCCGCGACGACAGCGAATCGCACGAGTTGGCGACCTGGGCGCTCGAAGAGATCCACGCCGCCAATCCCAAGTATCGCGATGTCGCCGCTAAACTGGACGCGCTCAAAGCGAAAGCAGCAAAAGCCGCGGCCGGCGGCGCGGCATAACGCGTGACGAACGCCAACCGCAAGCGCCAACTCGCGGTTGAGACCGCGGCGAAGGAAGGCTTGCGCGCCTCCGTGCCGCTGTACATCGCCGCGGCCGAGGCGTTCGCCCAAGAGGATCGTCCTGCGCAGGGCCTCGAGCTGCTCGGCGAGCTGCTGCGCGCCAAAGAGAAGCGCCGCGGCTTGCTCGGCCGCGTGGAGAAGAATCCTCTCGGCCCGGAGCGCGCGCGCGTCGCCACCAAGTACGCGGAGCTCGCCCACTCGACGTCGCCGACCGAAGACTCGCTCGAAATGCTCGCCGATCTGGCGACTGAGTTCGCCGACGTCGCCGTGATCCGGCGCGCCAACGCCGACGGGCTGCGCAATGCCGGCTACGCGGCGGATGCGATCGACGAATACCGCTACAGCTGGAGGCTGGAACCCGACGACGGCGACATCCCGGTTCGCCTGAGCGAGCTGTACGCCGCGCTCGGTCGCAGCGAAGAAGCTGCCGAGCATCTGCGCAAGGGCATCGCCGCGCACGCCGCCGCCGGTCAGTTCGAGCAGGTCGCCGACCGCGCGATGCGGTTCATCGACCTCAATCCGGACGAGCTCGACGACGTCTTCAACTCGATGGAGCTGCTCCCCGGAGACGTGCTCAAGAAGCACGTGCCATCTCTCGACCATCTGGGCGTGCTCGTGCGCCGCGATCCTTCGCGCGAGGCGGATTGGCGGACGCGGATGGAGCACCGGCTCGTCGATCTGTACGCGCGCGTGCTCGAGACGGATAACCGCAACGGCGCGGCGCGGCGCGGCATCAACGTGCTCGGTCCCAACTATCTCGCCGATGTCGAGGCCAAACTGCGCGCAGCTCCGCCGCGCCCGGCAACGCCGCCACCCGCGGTGCCCGCGCCTGCAGCGCCTGCGCCCCCGGCTGCGCAGGCTCCGGCGCCGTCCGCAGCCGTGCAGGTGCCGGCCGAACCCGACGAGGCCAGCGCGCCCGAACTGGTCGAAAAATCACCGGGCGAGCTTGTCGCTGAAGAGCCCGTCGAGCCGGTCGCCGCCGCCGCGGCGTCTGCGAACGAGCCGTCCGAACCGTCCGTCGCGCCGGCCGCGGCCGCGCCAGCAGCGGCCAAACCGGCGAACACCCCGTCGCGCGCGATCTACGCGTTTGCGCTGCGCAAGGCCCAAGAACAATACGATGCGGGAAGCTTCGAGGAAGCCGCGCAGGCCTGCGACCGGATCCTCAAACGCGGCGACATCCCCGAGGTGCTCGTGCTGCTCGCGCACTGCTACATGAAGATGGATCGCAAGAGCGAGGCCGTCAGCGCGTGCCTACGTTTTGCCGATGCCCAGGCTGCGGAGGATCCGACCAGAGCGCTCGATGCGTTGACCGGCCTCATCAAAGAACTGCCTGATCCCGCGCTGATCCTGCGGCGCTCGCAACTGCTCTCGAGCATCCGCCAAGTCGAACGCGTCTAGGGCGCGAAGGTGTAGACGATCCGATACGTCTCGGTCGCGGGCTTGCCGTCGATCTTGGGCGGCAAGAACGAACTTCGCGAGGCCGCGGCCAGCGCCGCTTGATCCAACGCCGGATGCCCAGCCGAGCGCTCTAAGCGCTGCGAGATGACATTGCCTTTGGGTCCGACGGTGACGAGCACCGTCGCCGTGCCTGTGGCGTTCTGCTCCTTGGCGATCTCAGGATAGTCCGGCTGTATGCGAGTCGCGAAGCGCGCATCGACCACGATCTGCGGAGCGTAGACCTCCGCCGGAGCGGGCGTCGGCGTCGCCGGAGCGGGGGTCGCAGGCGGCTGCGTCGGCAGATTGGTCCCAAGCGGCGCAGGCGTCGGCGGTTGCGCGAAGCTGTTGCCCACGGCCGCGAGGTTGAGCGGCCGCAGCGTTCGCGCCGCCGCCGCGCTCGGCTTGGGTCTCGGCGCGGGCGTCTTCTTGGGCCCGGGCGTCGGTGTCGGGGTCGGCTGCGGCGTCGGCGTCGGCACGGGTGTCGTGGTGGGAAGCGGCGTAGGCGTCGCGCCGAACAACCCGATCGGCTTTGGCGGATGGTAGGCGAGGAGGCGGGTCGCCGCTGTCGCCTTGGGCGTCGGTTTGGGCGCCGCCTGATGGGTGAAGCCGCTCAGGATCGCGCTCAGATCCGGCCGCGCATAGGCGACGTACGCTCCCGCACTGGCGACGGCCAGAACGGCGATCGCCGCCACGATGCGGATGCGCTGCCGGGATTCTTTCTTGCGCTTGCGCTCCTCGCGGTCTTCCTTGAAGCTGCGGCGAAGGGGCGCACCCGGGGTGAAGCTCACGGGGTGCCTCCGATGGGCGCGTACGGGGCGCCTTGGGCGGTCGAGTAAACTCGACCGCTACATTATTAGAGTTATCGTCACAGATGGGCTCTGAGTTTATGACCTATGTGGGACACGCGACGTTACACGCGCGCCGGCAGCGCGTGTGCCAGCGCCCGAAACGCGCGCACGCCGCTGGTCAGCGCCCGCTCGTCCAACCGAAATTCGGGTGAGTGGGTCATGGCCGGATCGTCCACGCCCGGGAACCCGACGCCGAGGCGCAGATAGCAGCCCGGGGCGCGCTGCGCGAAGTACGCGAAATCTTCCGCGCCCATCGAGGGCTCCGGGATCATGACAACGGTGTCGCCGGCATCGCGCAGGATGGATACCGCGCGGTCCACGAGCTCGGGCGCGTTGTACACGCTCGGATAGCCGAACTCGAATTCGATGTCGTATGACGCGCGATGCGCATCGCAGATGCCCTTGACGATGCGCTCGAGCCGGTCGGGGATGCCCTTGCGCACCGTCTCGTCCAGACAGCGGATGGTGCCCTCGAGCACCGTCCGGTCGGCGATGATGTTGCGCCGGTAGCCGCCGCGGATGACGCCGATCGAGATGACGACCGGCTGCAGCGGATCGATCTCGCGGCTGGCGATGCGCTGCGACGAGGTGACGATCTCCGCGGCGATCGGGATCGTGTCAACCGCGCCGTGCGGATAGGCGCCATGCCCGCCGCGACCGCGGACGGTGACCGCGAAGTCGTCGCACGATGCCGACATCGCGCCATGCTTGGTGCCGAACGTGCCGGCGGGCAGCAACGGCGTGACGTGCAGCATCAAGACGGCGTCGACATCCGGATCGCGCATCACGCCGGCTTCGATCATCGGCAACGCGCCGCCGGGCCCCTCTTCGGCCGGCTGGAAGAAGAACTTGATCGTGCCTGCAAGCGTATCGCGCTCGGCGGCAAGCGAGACCGCGGCGCCGAGCAGCATCGCGGTGTGCGCGTCGTGGCCGCAGGCGTGCATCACGCCTGGCACTTTGGAAGAGAACGGTTCGCCGCTGCGCTCGTCGAGCGGCAGGGCATCCATATCGGCGCGGAACGCGACCGTCTTGCCGGGCTTACCGCCTTTGAGCACGCCCATGACGCCCGTCTTCGCGACGCGCGTCGTCGCGATGCCTGCGGCGCGCAGCGTCTCCTCGACGAGTGCGCTGGTGCGCTGCTCCTCGAAGCCGAGCTCGGGATGTTCGTGGATGCGGCGTCGCCAGCCGACGACATCATCGAAGACGCGCGCGAGCGCGGCTTCGGTCATACGGGCAGCGGCTCTTTGGATTGGCGTCCCTGCGCGATCGTGCGCTCGATCTCGGCCGCATCTTTGGGCGGGCCGTCGGCCAGTATCTCGTGCCCCGTCTCCGTGATCAGCACATCGTCTTCGATGCGCACGCCGATGCCTTTGAAGCGCGCGTCGACATCCAAGTCGTCGCCGATGTACAGCCCCGGTTCGATGGTGAGCACCATACCCGCCTCGAGCGGACGCCAGTCGCCGTCTTTGCGATACAGGCCGACGTCGTGCGTGTCGTAACCCAAGAAGTGTCCGACGCGATGGGGCAGGAACGGCTTGTGCGCGCCGCTCTCGATGACGCCGTCGGTCGACCCCTTGACGAGCTTGAGTTCGCGCAGCCCGTCGACCATGATGCGCTGCGCAGCATCGTTGACGGTCGTGTTGTACACGACGCCCGGTTTGCACGCCGCGATGGCCGCGAGGTTCGCCGCCAACACGATGTCGTACACCGTGCGCTGCTCGGGCGTGAACGTGCCCGACATCGGCCACGTGCGCGTGATGTCGCCGCAGTAGAAGTCAGCTTCGGCACCGGCGTCGACGAGCACGAGCGCGTCATCCGGGATGCGCTCGCGATTGGCGGTGTAGTGAAGATACGTCGCGTTGTTGCCGCCGGCGACGATGCTGGGATAGGCGTTCGACTGGGCGCCGCGGCTGGCGAAGACGTAGTCGACGATCGCCTGCACTTCGTACTCGTGCATGCCCGGCCGCGCATGGCGCATGGCGGCGAGATGGCCCGCCGCGGAGATCTCGACCGCGCGCCGCATGCCGGCGATGTCCGCGGGGCTCTTGATCACGCGCATCTCGTGGAGGATGGGGCTCGGATCGAGCAGATCCACCGCGGCGCGATCGCTGCGCCGGCGCGCGACGCGTGCGCGCTGCACGTGCTCGGTGATGCGTCGCTGGAACTCCGGGCCGCCGCCGAAGCCGTAGTACAGGCTGTCCGACGTGTCGAGCAGCGCGGGCAAGCGCTCGTCGAGCTCGGCCAGCGGAAACGCGGCGTCAACGCCCAGTGCCGCTGCCGCGCTCTCGACGCCGAGGCGCTTGCCTTCCCAGATCTCGCGGTCGCGGTCGCGCGGGCGCACGAAGATGACCGACTTGGTCTGCGGATGGGTGGGCGCGAGCACGAGCACGCTGCCCGCCTCCGCGAAACCGGTGAGATAATAGAAGTCGGAATCTTGGCGGTACGGGTAGTGGCCGTCGTTGGAACGGATCGCCTGCGGCGCGCTCGGAAAGACGGCGACCGCGTCGCCGATGCTCTTGACGAAGGCGGCGCGGCGCCGCTGGAACTCGGTCACGGTCACAGTCCTCGCGCTTGGCGCAGATACTCGACGGTGTGGCGGATCGTGTCGCCGTCGCCGGCGCCCGGCGAGCGGCGCAGATACGTCTCGAGGTCCTCGATCGCCTGGTCGTAGCGATGCAGCCGCGCGAACAGGATGCCGCGGTCGCGCAATTCGGTCGGATCGTCCGGATCGAGCGCGAGCTGCAGCTCGATGGCGGCGAGCGCCGCGACGTAGTTCTTGGCTTGGCTCAAGCTGTTCTTGAGGTTGAGCAGCACGCGCTTGACGATGGTGCGGTGCGATACCGGGTCGAGGAACGAATCGCGCCACGTGATGCGGCCGCGATAGAGTTTGTCGACGAGCGCGACGCACTCGGGCACGTCGAGCAAGGTCCCGCCTTGGAACGGGTCGATGAACAGCCGGCTCGTCGCGTCGGGGAAGCGCACTACGAAGTGCCCAGGCAAGCCGACGCCGGCGAGCGTGAGGCCCACGCGGCGCGCGGTCTCCATGAGCACGATCGAGAGCGTGATGGGGATGCCGACCCGCCGGTCGAGCACGCTCGAGATCATGCTGTTGCCCGGCTCGTAGTACGCGCTGCGATTGCCGCGGAAGCCGCCCTCGCCGAAAAGCGTCTTGAGCACGCCCGCCATGCGCGCGTAAGGATCGCTCGAGTTCCCGGCCGTTTTCGCTGCGCGCGCCGCCAGCGCGTCGAACTTGCGCGCGTAGCGGTCTGGCTCGACGCCGTGGTCGAAGACGGCAGAGGCGAGCAGACAGGCGGTGTCGAGCGGCAGATCGACGTTCTCCTCGTCGCAGCGTGCGACGAGGTTGGCGAAGCGTTGACCAGGCAGCGATGGTCTCATCAGGGAGCGCTCCCTTCTCGGCGGCGCGCGACCGCCCCTAGCGGGGAGGCGCGGTCGAGAACCAGAAATCGCGTCACATGCGCGTCGACGCCGATGCTGCGCTCGCGCGGCGAGCGGAGTTCCCCATTCTTTCCACCTGCGCGTATCTCATCAGCAACTCCCTCGGCGCGATGCCGGCGCGAACCGCGCAGCGCCTGGCGGACTATGCTCACAGTTGGGCGACGAACGGCGTGCTGGCGTGGGATGAATGGCTTATGGCCGCGCGTACGACCGCCGACCTGGTCTCGGCTCTCATCGGCGCAGGCCGCGACGAGGTGACGATACTGCAGAACGTCTCGATCTGCGAGTCGGTGCTCATCTCGTGCCTCGATTTCTCGGGCCCTCGCAACAAGGTGGTCTATTCCGACCTCGAGTTCCCCACCGTGCACTACGTCTGGCAGGCGCAGGCGCGCCGCGGCGCGCGCCTGGAAGTCGTCGTGAGCCCGGATGGCATCCGCGTCGACGTCGGCGCGCTGTGCGACGCCATCGACGAGACGACCATCGCCGTACCGATCTCGCACGTGCTGTTCCGCTCGAGCGCGATCTGCGACGTGGCCCCGATCGTCGAGAAGGCGCACCGCGTCGGCGCGTTCGTGTTCTTGGACGTCTTCCAGTCGATCGGGACGCTGCCGATCGACGTCGCGGCGCTGGGCGTGGACGCGGTCGTCGGCGGTTGCCTGAAATGGCTGTGCGGCGGTCCCGGCGCGGCGTTCTTGTGGGTGCGGCCCGATCTGTACGAGCGTCTTGCGCCCGCGATGGTCGGCTGGTTCGGCCACAAGCGGCCGTTCGATTTCGACATGGGAGCGTTCGAGGGTGCCGATGACGTCTGGCGCTACGCGGGCGGCACATCCAACGTGCCGGCGCTCTACGCGGCGATGAGCGGCCTAGAGATCGTCAACGAGATCGGCGTCGATGCGATCAGAGCACGCAGCGTCGCCCTGACCTCGCTGCTCGTCGACCGAGCGCAAGAGCACGGGCTGGCCGTGCGCTCGCCGCTCGACGCAGCCGCGCGCGGCGGCCACGTGACCGTCGATCTTCCAGATGCGCGCCGCGCGTCCGACGAGCTGATCCGGCGCGGGTTCATGGTGGATTTCCGTCCGAACGCAGGCATTCGCATCGCGCCGCATTTCTACAACACGCGCGATGAGGTCGAGGCGGTCGTGCACGAGCTGGTAGCCATTCGCGATGGCCGCTGACGTCGTCGTCGTCGGGGCAGGTCCGGGCGGCTCAGCCGCGGCGCACTGGCTGGCGCGCGCCGGCGTGGGCGTCGTCATGCTCGAACGCGCGCGCTTCCCGCGCGACAAGAGCTGCGGCGACGGCGTCACCGCGCACGCGGTCGACATCTTGGCCGACATGGGCGTGCGGCTGGAAGATTTTGAGGGCAGGTGCGCCCGCACGTATGGCGGCTTGATCGGTGGGCCCAGCGGCACGACGTTTTGCGCCGACCCGCCGCCACACGACGACGGCTCGAAAGTCGAATGCTGGGTCGTGCCGCGCGTGCTGCTCGACGAACGCCTCGCGCGCGCCGCGGTCAGCGCCGGCGCCGCGCTGCGCGAAGAGTGCGCGTTCACCGGCGTGACGCGCCGCGCCGGCGGGCTGCGCGTGGAATATACCGATCGTTCCGGCGCGGGCACGATCGATTGCAAGATCGTCATCGGCGCGGACGGCGCCCACTCCGCGGTCGCCAAAGCCCTAGGGCTCTCCGAGAATCCCCCCGCACATCTAAGTTACGCGCTGCGCGGCTACTACGAAGGCGTCCAGGGTCTGAGCGACAAGCTCGAGATCTACTATTACGATCGGCACACGCTGCCCGGCTACGGATGGATCTTTCCGGCGGGCGACGGGCTAGCCAACATCGGCATCGGACTTTTCCTTGGCGAGCTGCGGCGTTCCAAGAAGAAGATGCGCGATCTGCTCGACGAGTTTCTCGCGCACACGCCGCGCGTCGCCGAGCGCTGCCGCGCAGCGCGCCCAGCCGGTCGCGCGATCGGCTGGCCGCTGCCGGTCTCAAGCGCGCATCGCCCGACCGTGTTCCCCAACGCCATGCTGGTAGGCGATGCCGCATCGCTGGTGGACCCGCTGACCGGTGAAGGCATATACACGGCACTGGTCTCGGGCCGCAGCGCGGCGCGGGCGGCGCAACGGGCGCTCACGGCCGGCGACTGCTCGCGCGCTGCGTTGCGCTCGCACGAGATCGAGTGGCGCGCGGAGGCTGGCGGCTATCTCTCATCGGGCCGGCTGCTCAAGAACCTCGCCAAGAGCGCGACGCTGCTCGACCTCATCGTGCGCAAGGCCGCGAGCAGCGAGTATTACGCCAGCCGGGCCATAGGCTACGGGCTCGGCACGCTCGACCGCCGCCGGGCACTGCGTTCAATCGTTTTCAAAGCGCTGTTCCAACCATCGTTCTTCACGGGGCGGGCCCGGGACGAGGCCGGCTATGCCGCGGGCGGTTGAAACTTTCCGTCGAACCTAGGGTTAAGGTAGAGCGACATGATGAACGAACCAACCCAGCCGCAGCTCGCGCCGGCTATGCCGGTCGAACGTCCGCTGCCGGACCGTCTCCAAGCCGAATCGCGCACGTGGGCCATGCTGTGCCACCTTTCGTCCCTCTGCGCCTTCATCGGCGTGCCGTTCGGGCATCTCGTCGGACCGCTGATCGTGTGGCTGGTGAAGAAGGACCAGTTCCCGCTCGTCGACGATCAGGGCAAGGAATCGCTGAACTTCCAGATCTCGATGACCATCTACGGAATCGTCGCGCTGTTCTTGTGCTTCGTGCTCATCGGCATCCCGCTGCTCGTGCTGCTGGTCTTCGTCGATCTCGTGCTGCCGGTCATCGCCGCGGTCGAGGCGAGCAATGGACAGATCTATCGCTATCCCTTCACGATCCGCTTCTTGATCTGAGCGCGCGCGGCTTCCGCCTTCAAGAAGCGCTTCGCGCTCGGACACAGATCCACGAGCACGCATCGAGCGCATTCCGGATTTCGCGCGTGGCACACTTGTCGGCCGTGGTGGATCAGCCACTGGTGCGCGCGCGACCACCACGCCTTCGGCACGACTTTCTGGAGCTGGCGTTCGGATTGCGCCGGCGTGCGCGCTCGCGTGAGGCCGGTGCGGTTGGCGACGCGGAAGACGTGTGTGTCCACCGCGATGGCCTCTTGTGCGAATGCGACCGCCAGCACGACGTTGGCCGTCTTGCGCCCGACGCCGGGCAGCTCGAGCAGTTCGTCCATCGTCTGCGGCACTTCGCCGCCGTGGTGTTCGACGATCATGCGGCTCGCCGCGACGATGTTCTTGGCTTTGGTGGTGAAGAGCCCGCAGGTCTTGATGAGCGGTTCGATGTCGTGCGGCTCCGCCGCGGCCATCGCTTCGGCGGTCGGGTAACGCGTGAAGAGCGCGGGCGTCACCATGTTGACACGTGCATCGGTGCACTGGGCGGAGAGTATCACGGCCACGAGCAGCTGGAACGTGTCGCCGAAGTCGAGCGCGATCTCGGCCCGTGCATATTCGTGGCGCAGGCGTTCGAGTATGGCGGCGTCGCGCTGAGCTTTGGTCAGGGAAGGGCGACGCGCGTTCGAGTCCGGTTGAGCGCGACGAGCCCGTCGGCTTCGAGGTCGCGCAGCAGGTCGTGCAGCCACGGCAGGTCGCTTTTGCCAAAGCCTTCTTTTACCTGCGGACCGAGGCGCAGGAGACTCACGCTGGGCGAATCGACGAGCGCCCGGATGACGCGGCCGCGCTGCTGCCGCCTGGACCCCTCGAACTTCGAGTCGTATGGAGCGGTCGAGTTCACTCGACCGTTAGAGTGGTATGGAGCGGTCGAGTTCACTCGACCGTGCATGACGTAGACGCACGCCTTCCGCGCCGGGCATTCCGCACACGCCGGCTTGGCGCGGCAGAACAGAGCGCCGACGTCCATGAGCGCGTGGTTCCACGACGCCGCATCTCGCGGAAGCACATCATGCGCGGCTTCCCACACTTCGGCCTCCGGCGCGCGATCGACGCCGAGCAGTGCGCGTGATAACACGCGCTCAACGTTGACGTCGACGGCCGGTTCGCGCGCGCGGAATGCGAAACTCGCGATCGCGCCGGCCGTGTAGCGTCCGACTCCCGGCAGCGATCGGAGCTCGGCGACATCGCGTGGGATGCGCGCGCCACGGTTTTCGACGACTTCGCGCGCGCACAGCCAAAGGTTGCGCGCCCGCCGATTGTATCCCAGCCCCGACCAAGCACCGAGCACGTCGCGCAACGGCGCGGCCGCTAACGCGCCCAGCGACGGAAAGCGTTTCAGAAACGCGCGGTACTTCGGGATCACGCGCGAGACTTGCGTCTGCTGCAACATGATCTCAGAGACGAGGACGGCATACGGGCTGCGCGCGCGCCGCCACGGCAGCTCACGACCATGCGCCCGGTACCAGCGCAGCACGTCGCGGCGCAGCGCGCTAGACGTGGATCGCGCCCTCTAAGTAGAGCGCCGCGCGGCCGGCGATGCCGACGCGCTCGCCGAGATCTTCGCAGTAAAGCTCGCCGCCGCGCGCCGAAAGCTGCAGCGCGCGCAACGGGTTGCGCCCGAGGCGCTTGGACCAGTACGGGATCAACGTGCAATGAGCCGAGCCCGTGACCGGATCTTCGGGGATGCCTTGCTTCGGCGCGAAAAAGCGCGAGACGAAATCGCTATCGACGCCGGGAGCGGTGCAGATGAACGCCCGCACGTCATCGATCGAAGCGAGCTTCGCCATGTCGGGTTTGAGCGCGCGCACCTCGGCCTCGCTCTTGAACACCGCCATATAGTCAACAGCCTTCAAAACGGTTTCAGGTCTCACGTTGATCGCCTCGAGCAATCCCGCGGGCGGGTCGCACGGGACGCCGGGCCGTGCCGGGAAGTTCAGGACAACGGTTTCGTCCAGCTTGCTGACCTGCAGCGGGCCGCTCTTCGACGAGAACGTCACCGATGTGCGCGACGGTTCGAGGATCTTGAAGACCGCGTAGCCGCTGGCAAGCGTCGCATGGCCGCACAGGTCGACCTCGCAGGCCGGCGTGAACCAGCGGATGCCGTACTCAGAGCCCTGCGGCACGATGAACGCCGTCTCCGAAAGATTGTTCTCAAGGCCGATCGACTGCATCGTCGCATCCGGCAGCCACGCGTCGAGCGGGCAGACAGCCGCGGGATTGCCGCCGAACACGCGGCTGCTAAAGGCATCGATTTGATACAACGGAATCTTCATGCGTGCGGCCTTCGCTTTGCCTCGCCTCGGCGCCCTTTGATGAGCGGTCGAGTAGATTCGACGGTCGAATAAATTCGACCGCTACACGCTGTACGTTTGCAGCATGACTGCCCACATCTGGCTCGGCGCGATGGGATGGCAAGAAAAGGACTGGGTCGGGCCGTTCTATCCCGTCGGCACCGGTCCCAAGGCGATGCTCGCGCAGTACGCGCGCTCGCTTTCGACCGTCGAGGTCGACTCGACGTTCTACGGTAGACCGCGCGCGACCACGGTGGACGAATGGGCGGCGGCGGTGCCCGGCGATTTCCGCTTCGCCCTCAAGGTGCCGCGCGAAGTGACCCACAAGCGACGCTTCGAGGACGTGGGCGAGTATTTCGGGTTTTTCGTCGAGCGCGCGCGCACCCTCGGCTCGAAACTCGGCGCGATCCTGCTCCAATGTCCGCCTGACTTCGCGCCGAGCGCCACCAACCGCAGCCGGCTGTTCGAATTTCTTGAAACGCATCTGCCGGACGACATGCGCGTCGCGCTCGAGCTGCGCGACGCGGGCTGGTTCGACGACGCGCTGTTCGCGCTGGCTCGCGCCAAGCGGTTCGCGATCGCGGCGATCGAGAGCGAGCGTTTCGACGTCGCCTTCGCCGCCGACGTGCTGGCGCACCAACGCGGTGGCGCGGACTTCGCCTACCTCCGTTTTATGAGCGATGACGCGTTCGAGCACTTCGACCGCGTGCGCGTCGACCGCTCCGCGTCGCTCGAGGCGTGGACCAAGGTCCTCGCGCCGCTGCGCGATGAGCTCCACGACATCTATGGCTACGTCAGCGACGATTATGCCGGTCACGCGCCTGCCACCGTGCGCGATTTGCTGCAACGGCTGGGCGAGAACGCGCCGCCGGACATCAGCACCCCGACGCTGTTCTGACTGCCGTCACGCAGGAAGCCGCTCCACCTGATGGAAAGGTTGTGAACCGGGAAAGGTATCGCAACACGCGTGATCGTCAACGACATCGAGGTCCTGTTCGGTGGCCAAGCCGGTGACGGCAGTCTCACCACCGGCGACTTCATCGCCACCGCGTTCAAGCGCATGGGCCTTGACGTCTACACGTTCAAGGACTTTCCGTCGCGCATCCGCGGCGGCCACACGAACTACGTCATCCGCGCGGGCGAGCGCCCGCATTACGGACTGGCCGACTACGTCGACGCGATGATCGCGTTCGACCTCGAATGCGTCGAGAAGCACGTCGACGAGATGCGCCCCGGCGGCTTCGTGATCTTCGACAGCACCTCAGAGCAGCTGACAGATGCGGTGCGCCGCCCCGACGTGCGCTACTACGAAGTGCCGCTCGCGAAGATCGCCAAAGAAGATCTCGGCCTTGAACTCGTGCGCAACACGATCTCGCTCGGTGTGATCGCGCAACTTATCGGTATGGACCCGGCGATCGTGCGCGGGCTCGTGACCAAACAGTACGAGCGCAAAGGCGACAAGGTCGTGTCGCAGAACATCGGCGCCATCGAAGCGGGCGAGAACTACGTCAAGGAACATTTCAAAGACGCGCCCAGCGGTTACCGCTTGCAGGCGCGACCCGACGTCGACCGGCTCATCATGATGGGCAACGACGCGATCGGCTACGGCGCGCTGGCGGCCGGCTGCCGCTTCATGGCCGGCTACCCCATCACGCCGGCGACCGACATCCTCGAATGGATGGCCAAACACGCGCCCAAGTACGGCGGCGTCGTCATCCAAGCCGAAGACGAACTGGCGGCGATCAATATGATCATCGGCGCCGCCTACGCGGGCGCGCGCGCGATGACCGCGACCTCCGGTCCCGGCCAAGCGCTCATGACCGAGGGCGTCGGGTTGGCCGGCGTGACCGAGACGCCGATCGTCATCGTCGAGTGCGCCCGCGCGGGGCCGTCCACCGGTATGCCGACCAAGACCGAACAGTCCAACCTCAACCATCTGATCTTCTCGGGCCACGGCGAGATCCCGCGCGTCGTGCTCGCACCCGGTTCGGTCGAAGAGTCATTTTATCTGACCGTGTCGGCGTTCAATCTGGCCGAGAAATACCAAGTGCCGGTATTCATCATCAGCGAGCAGGCGCTGTGCCAGAGCAAAGAGACGACGCCCAAGCTCGACATGGCAGCCGTGACGGTGGATCGCGGCAAACTTCACCGCAATGGCGCGCTCACGTTCGGCGAATACAAGCGCTACGAGTTCACCGAGGATGGCGTCTCACCGCGAGCGATCCCTGGCACCGAAGGCGGCATGCATCTCGTGCCGGGTTCCGAGCACAACGACATGGGCGTGATCACTGAAGACGCGCGCAATCGCGTGAAGATCATGGACAAGCGCATGCACAAACTCGTGTCCATGCGGCCTGACCTGCCGAAGGCGATCGTGCACGGCGACCGCAGCGCGGGCCTCGTGTTCATCGGCTACGGCAGCAACCGCGGCCCGATCACCGAGGCGCAGGACCGCCTGGCCGCGGCCGGCATCGCGTCGCGCTTCCTGCAGCTGCGCACGCTGTGGCCCTTCCCCGAAGACGAAGTGCGCGATTTCCTCAAATTTGCGCATCACATCTTCGTGGTGGAGAACAACATGACCGGGCAAGTGGAACGCCTCGTGCGCTACGTGACCGGGCCGCTGCCCAATATGCACCGCGTGCTCAAGTACAGCGGGCGCCCGTTCCGGCCGATCGAGATCATCGAAGCCGTTCTCAAGGTCGTGCCTCACGACAACGGCGCGGTGCCCGAGCGCAGCTCCGTCAAGAGCGTCGAAATGGAGCGGTCGAATTCGGCAGAAATGGAGCGGTCGAGTTTACTCGACCGAGCAAAGTGATACCGTGGCCACTCAACTGACCCCCAAAGATTTCGCGACCGCCACGCCCTCGTGGTGGTGCCCCGGCTGCGGCGACTTCGGCGTGCTCGCGGCGCTCAAACAGGCCTGTGCGGAGCTCGAGCTGCAACCCAAGGACGTCGCGTTCATCTCTGGCATCGGCTGCTCTGGCAAGATCTCCGGCTACCTTCATTCGTACGCGTTTCACGGCGTGCACGGCCGCGCATTGCCGACTGCGACCGCGGTGAAGCTGGCGAATCGCGATCTCACCGTCATCGTCGCGGGCGGCGACGGCGACGGCTATGCGATCGGCGCAGGCCACTTCTTGCACGCGGTGCGCCGCAACCCGAACATGACCTACATCATCATGGATAACCAGACGTATGGCTTGACCAAAGGACAATCGTCGCCGACCAGCATGCTCGGCTATCTCTCGGGTACCAGCCCGTCGGGCAACCCGGACGCGCCGCTCAACGGACTCGCCGTGGCGCTAGCTGCTGGAGGCACGTTCCTCGCGCGCGCCTTCTCATCCGAGCCCAAGGCCATGGTCGAGATGATCGTGGAGGCCGTGCGCCATCCGGGCTTCGCGATCGTCGAAGTGATGTCGCCATGCGTGACCTTCAATAAGGTCAACACCTACAAGTGGTTCAAAGAGAACGTCTATCATCTGAGCGACATCGAAGGTTACGACGCGACCAATCGCGCGCGGGCGTTCGAAGTGCTCATGCAGCACGGCAAGATCCCGCTGGGCGTGTTCTACCGCGAAACGCGGCCGACGTTCGACGAGCTGACGTTGAAAGATAGCGCACCGATCGCGACTCTCGATATTGAATCGGTTGATCTGGCGCTTGCGGAAATACAAGAAGCTTACGTTTAGAAGCTTATCGGAAAATTAGCGGCCGCGGGATTTCCGCGGCCGCTGTCATTTGTGAAAGTAAGCTGGGACAGTCGTTACGGACCAACTACCACCCCGTTTGGATTTCCAGGACCTGGGATACTGAACAATGGCACACTCGCGCCACTGAACGGTGGCGCGAAGACGGACAGGTTTCCGTTTGCGCCGTCCGCCTCATAAGGCACGTAGAGGTTTCCAGCTGCGTCCATTGATATGAAGGACGCCAGCCCGGATGTTCCGCCGCTCACGGTGGGGGGCGATATAAAAAACGACGGCGTGATGCCAGTCGCAAACGGCGGCTTGAAAGCATAGACCTTGCCAGACGTGAAGTCGCTGACGTACATCTGGTCCTTTACGTCAAACCCGATGCCTTCGGGGAAGCCGGGCGACGTGATCGTAGCAACCGCGGCCATGCCGTTCGCGAAGGGTGGGTTGAACACTAGTACTTGCCCGGCCACTTGATTGGCGACGAACATCCGGCCCAACGAAAACGTGATGCCCGTCTGGTTGTTAAGGGCAGGCAAAGTCGCGTTAATAGTCAGCGCGGGCGTCGGAACGCCTGTTGTGAACGGGGGGGCGAACTCATAGATTGTGCTGCTACCGGCGCTGCTAACCCAAATATCGCCGGTTTGATCGAGCGTCAGAAATACCGCATTGTTGAACGCGGGGAACGGGCCCAGCGTCGTGGCCGGCATGCTCGTTGCGGTGACTGGTTGTGAGAAGATGAAGATGCTTTGAGCGGTTCTGTCGAGCACGTACAGATTTTTCGCTGCGTCCATTGCCACCGCCGAGGGCTGGCCCACTATGCCGTTTGGCACGCCCAAAGTGAAGAGAGGGGTAGAGCTGGCGCTGAGCGGCATTTGATAAACGGTGACGCCTGCAGTTCCGCTGACAAAAGCCGGATTAGCGACGTAAACATGAGCCGGAGCTGGTGGCGGCAACGCGATCACCGGGTTTTTCGAGCAACCCGCTGCGACCACTGAAATGGACGCCAAGAAAATGGCTAAGACAAACGAACGCTTCACAGTACCCCTCCAAAACGACGAGCCGGATTCAAACGTCAGCATGCCGATTCTGCTCGGGCGTACCCTTCGCCTGGTCCGGCTGAGCGGGACAGGGCCTCGCTCGATCCGGGCTTCGCAGTTTTTCACGCGTAGGAATGCGGGGCGGCCGGTGGAAAACTGTGCGCTGAGCCGCGATATCGAGTTCGCGTTACGATAAGGAGTGCATCTGTGCGATCATTCACGACTCGGGTATTGTTGTTTGCCCTTTCGGCAGCCGCCCTCGCCGGGTGCTCCAAGAACCC
>DATFYX010000076.1 GCA_035314825.1 Candidatus Eremiobacteraceae bacterium | reverse complement strand
GGCGGCCGGTGGAAAACTGTGCGCTGAGCCGCGATATCGAGTTCGCGTTACGATAAGGAGTGCATCTGTGCGATCATTCACGACTCGGGTATTGTTGTTTGCCCTTTCGGCAGCCGCCCTCGCCGGGTGCTCCAAGAACCCTGTTATCCAGCTTCCGCCGCCGCCGGCGGCGCGGATGTTTGTCAGCGATTCGAGCTTTGGCAGTCTCGGCACATTCAGCGTAAGCGTCTACAACCAACCGCTCAGCCAGTCGTCCGTGGCCGCGATCACTCTTGGCGCTGCCAATGGCCTTGCGGGCTTCCCTTCTGGATCGGCTTTCGATCATCAAGGTAATTTCTACGTGATCGACGACCTAAGCTCTTCGATCTATATCTATGCGCCGCCGGTGACCGCCACGAGTCAGCCGGCGACCGTCATAGGCCCGGAGCCCGGCTTCGCCAACGCTTTCTCGCTCGCACTTGACGCGAGCGGCAACATTTGGGTTTCGAGCTCCGGCAACTCGTTTATATATGAGTTCACGCCGCCGTTTACAACCGGCGTCGCAGTGCCGGCGCTGTCCATGCACGCCACTACCCCGGCTCTCGGTGGCAATTCCGGAATCATCTTCGACCCACTTGGACGCATGTTCGTGGCGAATCAGTTCTCGGACCAGGTGTTTGTCTTCCAACCCCCATTCACGGCGACGGCGACGGCGATCGCTGCGATCACGGTGCCGGGCGAACCGGAAGGGATCGCGGTCGATACGAAAGACCGTTTGGTGGTCGCCGAGTTCGTCAGCGGTAAGCTCGATGTCTACAACCCTCCATATGCGACGGGCATCATGCCAGCATTTGCGATTTCGCCGCCGATCGTCAGCGGAGGCTTGTCGGGTCAAACCTATCAGCCGAGCTTCGGGGCCAACGGGGACCTTTACGTCCCCTACCAAATCGATGGGGCTTTGGGGAACGTATCGATATTCGCGCAGCCGCTCGGCGTAAGTAGCGTCCCGATATTTAGTATCCCGGGCACAGGGCAGCCCACAGCCGTCTCGTTCGGACCGTAGGTCGGTCGCAACTCAAGAAGCCGCCGTCGCAGTCACGGCGGCTTCCTTTTTTCTCCGGCAAAAGGCCGCATAGGTCCACGCGAGCGGGTTGGCAGCGCGGCTCAACGAAGCCGCCGGGCACGTGAAACGGTTTCAGGTCGCGATCGTCGGCGGCGGCGTGGCCGGTCTTTCTGCGGCTCTCTTCCTCGCGCGCGCCGGCATTTCGGTCGCGGTCTTCGATCAGCACGAATCGAGCCTCTACCGCGTCTCGCGCGTGCACAACTATCTCGGCTTTCCCGATGGTATCCCGGGCCCAGAGCTCATCGAACTCGGCCGACGCCAGGCCACCCGTTTCGGCGCCGAGCTGTTCGATGAAGACGTGGAGGCGGTCGCCAACGCCGGCGCATCGTTTTCTGTTCGAACCGGCGCGGGGGCGTATGAGGCCGACTACGCGATTCTGGCATCCAACAAGCGCACCGACATCGCGCATGCGCTAGGCTTAGAGCTAGGGGGCTTCGGCAACAAATTTGTCAGCGTCGATTCAGAGGGTCGGACCGCGGTAGATCGGCTCTATGCGGCCGGCCGCATCACCGGCCTTCCGAGCCAAGCGAGCATTTCGGCGGGCGACGGCGCCAAAGTTGCGATCGCGATCATCCAACGTATGCGCGGCGGATATTATGTCGATCACGACACGTGACGCGAGCACGAACCTCTGGCGCACGGCGCTGGTGGTTCTCTTCAGCGTGTTGCTGCTCGCCCTCGGGCTGGCAGCATGGTTCATACGCGCCCCGTTGCCGAGGCTTGACGGCACGGTCACCGTCACCGGCTTGAGCGCGCCGGTGTCGATCCGGCGCGACGACCGCGGCATCGCCCATATCGAAGCTCAGACGGTTGACGATGCGTTGTTCGCCGAGGGGTTTGCCTGCGCACAGGATCGGCTCTGGCAGATGGACACGCTGCGCCGTCAGGCAGAAGGCCGGTTGTCCGAATTCGCCGGCCCCGGCGCGCTCGACGTGGACCGCTACATGCGCACGCTTGGACTTACCCATGCCGCGCAAGTCGACGTGGACGCGCTCGACGCGCCCACGCGGGCCGCGTTTGAAGCGTATGCGTCTGGGGTCAATGCGGCTGCGGCTTCCCATCCGCTGCCGATCGAGTTCAAGCTGTTGGGGTATGGCTGGGAACCATGGACGCCGCTCGACACCTACGCCATCGCGAAGCTGATGGCGCAGCGGCTCGACGATCAATGGTATTACATCGACGTCAAGGCAGCGCTGGTAGACAAGTTCGGCGTGCAGACCGCGGACGCGCTGGTCGACATGCAGATCCCAAAGCTTGAGCATCATATCCCGGGCTATGACGGTAGAGTAAACTCGACCGCTCCATACGCTGCTGACGGTCGAGTAAACTCGACCGCTCCATATGATCTTGCGCTGGGCCAGGATCCCACCGGGCACGAGCGCGGCACGGGATCCAACAATTGGATGGTCTCGGGTGCGCGCACGTCCACGCGCAAGCCGGTGCTTTCGAACGACACGCACCTCGGGCGAACGCTGCCGAGCACGTGGTGGACGGTCGAGGTGCGCGGAGGCGCTCTGCACGTCGGCGGCTTCACGCTGCCCGGGCTGCCTGGAATCATCCTCGGGCACAACGAGCGCATCGCGTTCGGCGTCACCAGCGCCGAAGAGGCCGTCGAGGACCTGTATATCGAGCGCTTCCGCTCGGCGACCTCGGACGAGTATCTCGCCAACGGCAAATGGCTCGAGGCGCAGCATCGCATCGAACGCATCGGGGTCAAGGGCCAGCCCGATGTCGTGCTCGACGTGTTGGTGACCCGCCACGGTCCGGTGATCCAGCGCGACGGGACGCGCGGGTTGGCGCTGGCGTGGACGATCCTGCGCGCCAAAGGCACGGCGCGTTCGCTGCTCGACATCGACACGGCAGCGAACTATCAGCAATTCCGCGCGGCGCTCGCGCAGCTCGAGGGCCCGGTGCTCAATTTCGGATACGCGGATACAGCCGGTCACATCGGGTATCAAGCCGCTGGCATGGTGCCGCTGCGCGCCCGCGGCGACGGCTCGGTCCCGGTCGAAGGTCAAGACGACCGCTATGCATGGATCGGCGACGTGCCGTTCGACAAGCTGCCCCACGCGCTCGATCCACGTGTCGGCTTCATCGTCACCGCGAACAATGAGCTGGTCGCGCCATCGTACCGGCCGCAGCTCTCGACCTACTTCGAGCCGCCCTTCCGCGCCGATCGCATCACACATGACCTCGCGCCGATGCGTGACGCGACGCCGCAACTCGTCGGCGCCGTGCAAGCCGACATCTTCGATTACCCGCATTGGCGGCTTGCGCAGGCGACCGCGCGCCTACTCGCGAGCTCGACCGATCCCGATACTATCGCGCTCGCGGGCCAGCTCAGGACGTGGAACGGCATGATGGACGTGCCGTCGCGAGTCCCTACGTTCATCGTGCTCGAAGAGGCTTGGCTCGCGCGCGATCTGCTCGAGCCGCGCCTCGGCTCCGTGCTGTTCGCGCAGTACGACAAGCACTATTGGAAGATCGTGCCGCTGTTGCGCGCCTTGGATGGCGATACTCGCTTGAGCAAGCTCGGCATCACGCGTGCCAGCGTCGAGGCCGCGATCGTGAATGCTGCCCGGGAGGCGGCGAGCCGCGGTGGATCCGGCGCAGCTCGTGATCTCGCCGCGCTGCAGCCGTGGGGGGTGCGCAACGCGGCGATCTATCGCCATCCGCTCTCGGTGAAATGGTTTCTCGGGTTCTTGAGCTTACCGCCGGTGCCGCAGCCCGGCAGCGGCTTCGCCCCATACGCGGCCAAACCGGATCACGGACCCTCGCAGCGCCTGGTGGTGGATCTGTCGGATTTCGACCAGTCATCGATGCTCTTGACGCTCGGCGAATCCGGCGTATACAGCGATCCCCACTACGACGACCAGCTCGACGACTACACGCACGTCGGTTGGGCGCCGGTCCCGTTCACCCAGGCGGCTGTCGTCGCGGCTACCCAGCATACGCTCGTCCTGACGCCCAGCACAGGGCGCTAGACCAGTTTGACCAAATCCACCAGCGTGATGGGTTCTCCGGCGACCACGTCGTCTTCTTCGATGTCCACGTGATAGCCCAGCGCTTCGAAGAAGGAGCGGGCCTCGACGTGTTTTGGGATCTGGACGAATACCGCGCTCGCGCCGGCTCCCCGTGCGCCGGCTTCGACCGCGCCGACCAGCGCTTTGCCGATCCCCTTCGCGCGCGCGTGCGGCAGAACGGCGATATGGAAAAGCCACATGACATCGCCTTGGCGGCTGAACAGCGCGGCACCGGCATCGCGGTCGTCCAACTCGGCGATGAACGCGCCGGCGTTGTCGGCGCGCAAGAACGATTCGACGTCGCCCAGCGTCGCCTCGACCGGTGCAAGCGCCGCATCCCCACCGCTGCGCTCGAGCACCTGATGGATCGCGGCCGCGTCCTCGTCGTTCGCCCGGCGCATGCGCATATCGCACAGGGTTTACCCTCATGATGCGCTTGCGCCTTCGCGTGATGGTCGCCGGCTACAACCAAGCGGTGGCGGAATACACGCTTGCGCGCCTTGAGATCTCATCCGCGCATCCGCGCATCGTCGCGCCGCCCGTCATCGACCGCTTGGGCGTGCAAGCCCGACCGGGCGACCCCGGCCGGGTCTGGCGCACCGCGATCGCGCAGGTGCGGGTCGCGCAAGCCTACGTGCGTACCGGCGCCAGCGCTGTCGCCCGCCGCCACGACGCGTGGTCGCGCCTGACCGCCGCGTTCGGCGCGGCGCGAGAATACGCCGCGGGCATCGAGTCGCTCCGCGCAGCGCGCGTGCGCGGCCGGCGCAAGCCGTCCAAATGATCGAACGCGTCGCGGTGATCGGCGCAGGCACGATGGGCAACGGCATCGCCCACAGTTTGGCGCTGGCCGGCTTTTCGGTCGCGCTCGTCGATGCGGCGCGCGAGGGGCTGACCCGTGGGATGGCCACGATCGATGCGAACCTACGGGCAGGCGTCGAACGCGGCAAGCTCACGGCGCAAGAAGCGCGCGACGCGCAATCTCGCATCTCACCCTCCACCGACAGCGCTGCGGCCGCAAATGCGCAGCTGGTGATCGAGGCAGTGCCCGAGGATCTGGGCCTCAAACACACCGTGCTGCGCGAGCTTCAAGACGCATGTCCGGCCGACACGATCTTCGCGACGAATACCTCGGCGCTGTCCATCACCGAGATCGCCGCGGCGGTCACGGATCCATCGCGCGTGGTCGGCATGCATTATTTCAACCCGGCTCATATCATGAAACTGGTCGAGATCGTGCGCGGCCTGGAGACTTCGCAGCGCGCGGTCGAGGTCGCGCTCGAAGTGGCGGCACGGTCTGGCAAAGAGACGGTGCTCATCAACGAGGCGCCCGGGTTTGCGACGAGCCGCATCAACGCGATGATCGGCAACGAGGCGTTCTACATGCTGCAGGAGGGCGTGGCGTCGGCGCGCGACATCGACAAGGCGCTCAAACTTGGTCTCAACCATCCGATGGGGCCGTTCGAGATGATCGACCTCGTCGGCTTGGACACGCGGCTCAAAGTCCTCGAGTACTTGCACGAGTCGCTCGGCGAGAAGTTCCGGCCGTGCCCGCTGCTGGTCAAGTACGTCAAGGCAGGCCGCTTGGGCCGCAAGGTCGGCCGCGGCGTCTACGAGTATCCCAAGGAGGGCGCGTCATCGAATACTTCAACGTGATCTTCTGGCTCAGCGCCGGTATCGGCGCGTTGCTCTGGCTCATCGGCGTGCTCGTGCGTCGATACGGGGATGCAGAGGTCGGCGGAGCAATCGCGTGGATCGGCGGCATCTGCGCAGCGGTCGGATTCGTGAGTGGTTTGAGCCTGCTGTCGGGCGGCCTGAGCGTGCTCGGGCTGCTGGCAGTCATCTGCGCCGGTTTCGCCACGCTCGGCCCCACCGATCAGCGGGTGGGTTTCTGGTTGGTCGCTATCGGGTTCGCGCTTGAGGGCGTCAATCAGTTGCCCGGTCAGGGAGCGGAGTGGTTGACGACGATCGCGGTCATCGCGTGCGCGCTGGGCCTGGCCGCGCTGCTCAACACGTGGCTGCGCAGCGCCATGCGCTCGAGCTCGACGACCGAAACGGGTTAGGCGACCCGGTATCGGTAGACGCCGGAATCGTCGGTGCGCGCGAGTCCGCCGCCGAGGCGGAGATATTCTAGGTGCGCCACTACCTCGACCAGCGCGAAACGTATCTCATGCGTCGAGAGCTTGTCGCCCCAGAAGTGGCGCACCACTTCGAACGCCGTGACGCCGGCGCCGTCGCTCGCGGCCACCTGCGATCGGACGCCGGCCAAACGCTCGTCATGGTGTTTGCGGAATTGGCCGATGCGCTCCGGCAACGTCGCGTAGCTCTCACCGTGGCCCGGCAACACCGCGTACGCGGATTCTCGTTCGAAGCGCCCGAGCGACCATAAGAAGTCTTCCAACGGATTGGGGCGGCATTCCGGATATAGCCCGATGTTAGGCGTGATCGTCGGCAGGAGCTGGTCGCCGCAGAAGACGACGCGCGCGTCATCGTCGACCAGCACGTAATGGAAGTCGCTGTGGCCTGGCGTCCACACGACGCGCAGACGCCGCTTGCCCGCCTCGACGACGTCGCCGTCCGACAAGTGTTCGAAGCGCTCCGGCAACGTGACCGCCCGGCGCAGCCCGTTGACCGCGGTGACGATCCCCTCGGCGATCTCACCGCCTGCGCCGTGTTCGCGCGAATACGTTATCCAATCGCTCAGCGGCTCGGTTCCCCAAACGAAGCGCGCGCGCCGTTCTTCCTGACCTAGCAGAAAGATGCGCGATCCCGCGGCTGCGCGCCGGCCCGACATGCCGATGTGGTCGGGATGCATGTGCGTGACGTAGACGCGCTCGATCGCTGTGTCGGGCACGCGCAGCTCGGCGAGAGCGGCGTCGAAGGCCGCACGCGCATCAGCGGTGTCGATACCCGCGTCGATAAGCGTATATCCGTGCTCGCCGCGCAGCAGATACAGGTTGACTTCGCGCAAGCGGAACGGCAGGGGCACTCTGATGCGCCACAGATCGGGCGCCAGCTGTTCAGGCGGCACGGTTGCGCTCGGCGGTCGACTTGAAATATGAGAGCGCGCCGTCGGTCAGCAGCGCGTGATAGCTCGCAAACAGCGCGCGCGCGCGCGTGCCTGGCCAGTCGCGGGGCAGCAGCTCCGCCGGTAGATCCGGGTCGATGAACGGGAAACGCCGGAAGTCGTGCGTCAGCGCGAAACGGTGCACGAACGCATCGTCATCGGACAGCGCGCGCTTGCGTCGCAACGCGGCATCTCGCGCGTAGAGCGGCTCGTAATGTTTGACGAACGCGGCGTAGTGGCGAGCGATGGATTCGAGCTGCCAGCAACGCCGCACCAGATCCGCGACCGCCACCGGTCCTTCGAATTGCGCGCTGAAGATGCGCGTAAACCGGGCGACGCCGTGTTCCTCGACGAGCGCCGCAGCCTGTGCGTGCACGTCGCGCGGGCTCATGTACGTCCCACCGCCGAGTGCGCCGAAGCCCAACCACGCGAGCTGCTTGCGCAGCCGGTCGCGGTGTGCGCGTTTGGTCTCCGGGATGGCATAGGTCAGCAGACACCAGCGGCCGTTCCACGCGCCGCGGCGCGGCTGGTAGATGCGCCGCGTGCCTTCCTCGATGAGATCCCGTCCGCGTTTCGTGAGCGCGTAATACGAGCGGTTGCCCTCGCGCTGCGCTGCGAGCCATCCGTCCCGCGCCAGACGCGCGACCGCCGAGCGGACCGCCATCTCAGAGATGCCGAAGCGCGCGCCCAGCGCGACGAGGCTGCCGAGCCACAGGTCGACGCGGCGCGGGTATGCGTAGTCGCCATATAACGTGAAGAGCATCGAGCGCGGGCGCAGCGGTGCGATGCCGGGGAACGATCCCAACGTGCGAGGGGTGCGTGGCGGCAGGGCGTTGAATCCTTACGTCGATTGTGGCAAATTTTGACCGACCGTGAGAATTATAGCATAACGGTCGAATAAATTCGACCGCTCCAGGGGTAGAGTAAAATGGCGCGCATCAAGACGTTTGACGATTGGGTGGAGGTGTTCCACCACTGGCAAAAGGACCTCGACGTCGACCCCGAGGTCTTCAACCGCGTGCTCGGCGGCTACACGCTCGAAGCCAAGTATGCCGATCCGCACAGCGACGAGATCGAGTTCGGCGAGTTCGCCGGCCAGCGCAAGTGGGAGAAGGTCATGGAGATCCCAGACCAGCGCATGCGCGATGCGGTGCTGACCATGATCATCTACCAGGGCGACACCGAGTTCGCTTCCAACGAGCAGCAGCGCAAGCTGCTCGCGACCGCGCCGTCCGAATACGACATGTACTCGATCTGCCGCGTGTTCATCGAAGAGACGCGCCACGGTTATCAGATGTGCCACCTGCTGGTCAACCATTTCGGTAACGATGGGCGCATCGAGGCGGAGAAGATGCTCGAGCGGCGCGCGGACCAGGGGACGCGCCTGCTTAACGCATTCAACACTCCGGTCAAGCACTGGCTCGACCTGTTCGCGTATCAGAACTACATGGATCGCGACGGCAAGTTCCAGCTGCAGATGCTCTCGCACTCAGGCTTCCGCCCCTTGTCGATGAGCATGGGGCCGATGCTGCGCGAGGAGTCGTTCCATCTGGGCACCGGTCTTACGGGCCTCAAGCGTGTGGCCAAAGCGGGCGTCGTGCCGGTCAGCATCCAGCAGAAGTACCACAACAAGTGGCTGTCCGGCTCGCTGGATCTGTTCGGCAACGATCACTCCTCGAGCGCCGTGTGGGCGTACATCTGGGGCATCAAGGGCCGGCCTGAGGAAGACAAAGAGGACGTTGAAGCCGACAAAGACCTGCTCAACGATTACGCGCGCCGCCAGTACTACGAGGAGTGCGCCAAGCTCGTCGATCAGGTCAACGCCGCCATCCCCGGCGACGAGAAGCTGTACGTAGCGGACATCCGCTTCAATCGGCAGATCGGCGAGTTCGCCGGCAAGACATACGCGGTCGACGGGCGGTTGCTCGACCGGGACCAATACGAAGAGCATCTCAAAGAAGTGCTGCCGAACGAGGACGACGAAAAAGTGCTGGCAGAGATCTTCAAGCAATCAGATTGGGTCGCGCCCAAAGCGGCGTAAGGAGAACATCGTGGCCACCAAGATCGAGAGCGAGACCAAGGCCAACGGCAAGACGCTGGTCACCTACCGTAAAGAGGGTGACCATATCGCCGTCATCACCTTCGACGACCCGCCCGCGAACACATACACGCACGAGATGATGCGCCAGCTCGACGACGCCATCTTGCAGGCGCGTTTCGACAATGCGGTGCAGGTCATCGTGCTGACCGGCGCCGGTGAGAAGTTCTTCTGCGCCGGCGCGAACATCGGCATGCTGCAGAAAGTCGACCCGACGTTCAAGTACTATTTCTGCCTGCACGCCAACGAGACGCTGACGCGGCTCGAGCAGACCCCCAAGCTCGTCATCGCGGCGCTCAACGGCCACACCGTCGGCGGCGGTCTTGAGATCGCGCTGGCCTGCGACATGCGCCTCGCGCGCAAGAACGCCGGCAAGATCGGGTTGCCCGAAGTGGCGCTGGGCGTGCTGCCGGGCACGGGCGGCACGCAGCGGCTCACGCGCGTGGTCGGCCGCACAAAAGCGCTCGAGCTGATGGTCACCGGCCGCACCTTCTCGTTCGAAGAAGCGCAGGAGCTGGGTCTCGTCACCGAGATCTACGAGGGCGACGGCGCGGCGTTCTTCAAAGACGTCATCACCTACGCCAAGCAGTTCACGACGCCGAACAAAGCGGCCAAGGCGGTCGGCAACATCAAGCGCTCGGTGGTGTCGGGCGGCGAAGTGCCGTTCTCCGAGGCGCTCTCGATCGAACGCGAGCTGCAACAGCTGCTGTTCCAAAGCAGCGACGCCAAGGAAGGCCTCAACGCGTACGTCGAGAAACGCATGGCCAAATTCACCAACTCGTAATCGCAGTGGCGCGTTCGCGAACGCGCAGGTCTTGACGAAGTAGCGCGTTTCGAAAAGACGCGCTACTCCGTTAGTGGCGGTAAGGCGTGAAATCGAAGCTCACGACCATGCGCGAGGCCATCGCGCAGCACGTGCCCGACGGCTCCTCGGTCGCCCTCGGGTTGGCGCTTGAGGCGCTTATCCCGTTCTCGGCGGGCCACGAGATCATCCGCCAGAAGAGGCGCGACCTCACCGTCATCGGCCCGATCTCCGACATCCTCTTCGACCAGCTCATCGGTGCCGGCTGCGTGCGCACCGTCGTCGCGGCGTGGGCGGGCAACGTCAGCGCCGGCCTGGGCTACAATTACCGGCGCGCGGCCGAAGACGGCGTGCCGCACAAGATCACGATCGAAGATCACTCCAACTTCACGATCGCGCTCAGTTTGCTCGCCGGGGCGCTCGGCGTGCCGTTCATCCCCGCGCGCACGCTGCTGGGTTCGGACATCCTCAAAACCAACGCGACGTTGCGCCCCGCACAGTCGCCGCTCGATGGCGAGCCCGTGCTGCTCGTGCCCGCGATCGTGCCAGACGTGGCTGTGCTGCAGGTCCAGCGGGCCGACGAGACCGGCGGCAATCACTGCTGGGGCAATCTCGGCGTGAGCGAAGAGGCGGGGCTTGCGGCTGCCAAGGTCATCGTCGTCGCCGAAGAGATCGTGCCGGTCGGCGTTATCAAGAGCGACCCCAACCGCGTACTCGTCCCACCGCACCGCGTGACCGCGGTCGTGCACGAGCCGGGCGGCGCGCATCCGTCACCCGTCCAAGGCTATTACGGCCGCGATACCGATTTCTATCACGAATACCACGCGCAGACCAAGACCGCCGAAGGGTTCGAGCAATGGCGCCAGCGCTGGATCGCCGGCATCGGATCGCGTGCCGTTTACTTGAAGCTGCTTGGAGCCGAGCGCTGGCGCGCGCTTGCCGTCAAACACGAGAATTTGGCCGCGCCGGCCAACTTCAGCGCGACATGAAACCTGCGTATACGCCGGCCGAGCTCATGGTCGTCGCCGCGTCGCGTGAGATCAAGGATGGCGAGGTGGTCTTCGTCGGCATGCGCCTGCCGCTCATCGCGTTTGCGCTGGCCAAACGCCTGCATGCTCCGGACGCGGTCGGCTTCTTCGAGAATGGCATCGTGCGCGACACGCCGTCGGCCGAACTGCTCTATACGATGGGCGATCCGCCGAACATCGAGGGCGCGCAGATGTGCTGTCGCATGACGACCGTCATGGGGCTCATGCAGAAAGGCGAAGTGGATCTGGGCTTTCTGGGCGGCGCGGAAGTCGATAGGTACGGCAATATCAACACGTCGTACATCGGCGATCCATACGCTCCCGAGGTAAAGCTGCCTGGCAGCGGCGGTGCCGCCGACATCGCTTCGCTGGCGCGACGTTTCGTCGTGATCATCGAGCACAATGACCGCCGGCTCGTAGAGCGCGTCAGCTACGTCACGTCACCGGGCAACGGGGACGGCGCGCACTGGCGCGCCGACGAAGGGTTGCCGCGCGGCGGACCATCGGCGATCATCACCACGATGGGCGTGCTGCGTTTCGGGTTCGAATCCGGCGAAGCGTACCTCGATACGGTGCATCCCGGCGTCAAAGCCGAGGACGTCAAAGCGAATACCGGCTGGCCGCTCATGGTCACGCCGGTGCTCAAGACGACGCCCGAGCCGACGGAAGAAGAGCTGCGCATCATCCGCGAGATCGACCCGAAGCGCTTCTGGACCGCTTAATCAAACTGCTACAGAAGTGTAGCTACAGAGCTACATTTATGTTATAGTTAGTCCATGGATGGCATTTTCGGTTCCCGCTTGCGGAGTGACGTACTGATCGCGGTCGCTCGACTTGGGACCACGTACGCGTCTGAACTCGCGGGCGTATTGAAGAAACGCCCCATCGAGATCCAGCGCGCGCTCCGATCGCTCGAGCGAGCCGGTCTGGTCACCACACGCCGCGTTGGAAGGGTGCGCCTCGTGGATCTCAATCGACGCTACCCGGAGAGCTCGGAGATGGCGATGCTGCTCCTGAAGCTCAGCGAGCGGCCTCTCTATCGGGAGCTCTGGGGGCGGACAAGCCGCCGACCGCGCGCTATGGGCAAGACCCCTCGATGAATCTCAAAGACGCGTCCCTCATCGAGATCGCTGCGCTGGCCAGCAAAGAGCTCGAGGCGGCCGGCATCAAAGCGGCCGTTGTGGGCGGGAGTGCCGTCACGGCATACGTGCCGGACGTCTACACGTCCCACGATATTGACTTCGCAGCGATCAACGGAGCGAGCCGACGCGAGTTCGGCGACGCAGTCGCCAAAATAGGGTTCCGCGCATCCGGTCGAGATTTCGTCCATCCCGAGGTCGCGTACTCGCTCGACCTCGTCGCGGACACACCATTCGTGGATCAGCGAGCGATCAAGGATTTCACGACTTTGCCCACCCGCTTCGGCACGGTGCGCGTGCTGCATTTCGAAGATGCGATTGCCGACCGGATCGCTGCGTTTCTGCACTGGGCGGACTCTCAGTCGTTGGAGGTCGCGGAGCGCGCCGTTCAGGCTCATGCGCGTCGCGTTTCCTGGAATAGCCTCGAGCGTGCGCTTGACGATTTGGACGCAAGCGCGCCTGACGGCGCTGCGCGCCTGGCTCTAGCGAAGCGCCGGCTTCGCGCCGCCGCGAAGGTCGGGCGGTCTCTTCCAGAGTAGTCTAGTGCTGCGGCGGTGGAGTCCGCCCGCGAGCTCTTATAAGCCCGAACCGCCTTCAAGGCCGATGACTCCTGAGCAATCGCGTGAGCACAAGCTCAGGAGGCCGTCGTGCATCTGCTTTTCAATTCGTCCATCCTCAGCAATACCTGGCTCGTCGCCGCCGCGTGGATGACGCTCGCTTTCGCCGGCGCGTTCATCTCCATACGCCTGAAGATCTCTGCCGCGCTCGTCGAGATTGTGCTCGGGATTCTCGCCGGCAATCTCATCGCGCTGACAACCAACAGCTGGATCGACTTCGTTGCGGGCTTCGGCAGCATCATGCTCACCTATCTCGCCGGCGCCGAGATCAATCCCGACGTGCTTCGCCGCCAGTGGCGGCCCGCCGTCCTCATCGGCACCGTGTCGTTCGCTCTGCCGTTTCTAGGCGCGTTAGCTTATGCGCTGTTCGTCGGCCACTGGTCTGCGGACGCGGCCAAAGTCGCCGGCGTCGCCATGTCCACGACCTCGGTGGCCGTGGTCTACGCCGTGATGCTCGAATCAGGCCTGGCCGGTAAGGAATTCGGCCAGCTCATCCTGGCCGCGTGTTTCATCACCGACTTAGGGACGGTGCTCGCCCTGGCGCTGCTGTTCGCCAACTATGACGCCTGGCTGGCGCTGTTCATCGGTGTGTCCGTCGTGGCCGTGCTGCTCGTACCCAAGTACCTCCCAGCGGCTTTCGTGAAAATGGGCGACCGCGTCAGCGAACCCGGTACGCGGCTGCTGTTCGCCATCATCCTGACGCTTGCCGGTCTGGCGACGCTTGCCAAGAGCGAAGGCGTGTTGCCCGCCTACGTGTTGGGCTTCGCCTCGGCCGGCTTCTTGCTGTCGCACATCGAGTTCGCCCGCCGCTTGCGTACTACGACAATGAGTCTGTTGACGCCGTTCTACTTCATCAAAGCCGGTACACTTGTGTCGCTCGTCCAGGTACTTGCAGCGTTCAAGACGGTGCTAGCCCTATTCGCCGTGAAAGTCGTGGCGAAGATCCTCGGCGTCTGGCCCGTGGCGCGCGGCTTCCGTTACTCCGCCACCGACGCCACGTATTTGACGCTCATGATGGCGACCGGGCTGACCTTCGGCACGATCTCAGCGCTCTACGGCCTGAGCCACCACTACATCGATCAGCTGCAATACAGCGCCCTGGTCACGGTCGTCATCGCCACGGCGATCGTCCCTACGCTGATCGCGCAGATCCACTTCCCGCCGACCCAAGAGGTACTGGAGGCCGAGTCGGGCGGCCTCGAGGAGATCGAGGTCTAGCTAGTGGCGGAAGAGCGGCGTCTGCGAGAGCCCGTTGATGATGAACTGGATCGCCAGCGCCGAGAGGATGATGCCGAGCAGCCGCGTGAGCACGCCGACGCCGGTCCGGCCGATCCACTTGAGCACCAGCGTCGCCCCGCGCATGCACAGCCAGGTCAGCAAGAGCGCGAGAGCATAGGCTGCGTAGACGATCGTCGTGCGCGCCGGGTCGCCGCGGCTCAAGCTCACCAGCAGCAAGACGGTCGCGATCGTACCCGGGCCCGCGATCATCGGGATGGCCAGCGGGAACACGGCCGCATTCTCGCGCTCGATCGCCTCGCGCTCCTCTTCGGGCTTGGCGCGCGCGCCTGACGGGCGCGCGAACAACATGTCGATCGAGATCAGCAGCAGCAAGATGCCGCCCGCGATGGAGAAGGCCGGCAGCGTGATGTTCAGATAGGTGAGCACGTAGCGCCCCACCAGCGCCATGAAATAGATGACCGCCGCGGCCACGATGACGGCGCGGTCGATCATCTTGCGGCGCGCGTCCGGCGGCGCCGAGGCGGTGACCGACAGCGACAACGGCACCATGCCGACCGGATCGATGATGGTCAGCGCAGTGGCAAACGCGGTGATGGCGAAATGGATCTCCACGCGCGCTTCGTTCGCGGTAGAGCTGGCTAGCGGCCTCCACCCGATTCGACGAGCGAGACGAACTTCTCGACCAGTTTGGGGTCGAATTGCGTGCCGGCCCGCGCGCGCAGCTCGCGCACGGCCTGCTCGTACTCGATGCGCTTGTGGTACGGCCGGTCGATGACCATCGCCGAGTAGGCGTCGATCAGCGAGACGATGCGCGCCAGCAGCGGGATGTGCTCGCCCTTGAGGCCCTCTGGATAACCCTTGCCGTCGAAGCGCTCGTGGTGATACTTGACCGCCTTGGCGGCGTCGGCGAAGCCGGGGATGTTCTCGATGAGCATCGCGCCGATGGTGACGTGGCGCTTGACCAACTCGTATTCTTCGGGCGCGAGGCGGCCCGGCTTGGCCAGCAGCGGCGCAGGCAACGCGATCTTGCCGACGTCATGGAGCACCGATGCACGCAGCAGCGAGTCCATATCAGCCTTTTCAAGCGCCAGAACGTTGCCGAACTCGCGCGCCACGCGGTTGACATGCTCGAGATGGCTGCGCGTCGAGCGATCGCGCGCGAGCAGAGCCGCGAGCAGCTCGGAGACCGGTCCGAAATCGCCTTCCAAGCGCAGCTGGGTGGTACCGACGCGCTGCAGGCGCGTCGCAGGCCGGCCCATGCGCTTGCTCTGGTACAGCGCCGCGTCGGCTTTGGCGATGAGGTCCGCGGGCGAGTCGGCGTCGAGCGGGAAGAGCGCATAGCCGATCGAGCACTTCACCGGGATGGCGGAACCGTCCGCGAGCCGCAGGTCGCGCTCTTCGAGCTCGGCCGTGACGCGGTTGATGATGCTTTCGGTCTGCTCGCGCGTGGTCTCGGGCAGCACGACCATGAATTCGTCGCCGCCGTAGCGGCCGACGACGTCGGTGGAGCGTACCGCTCCCATGAGCACGCCGGTGACCATCTTGAGCGCGTCGTCGCCCACGAGGTGGCCGTAGGTGTCGTTGACATTCTTGAAGTTGTCGAGGTCCATCATCACGACCGCGACCGCCTGGCCGTTGGTGCGCGATCGGCGCAGCTCTTCCTCGAGCCGCGTCTTCAGATAGCGGTGATGGAACACGCCGGTGAGCGGATCGCGGTCGGCGCGCGACTCGGCCTGGTCGTACAGCTGCGCGTTTTGGACGGCCACCGCGAGCTGTTCGGCGATAGCGGTGAGCAGGCGCACGCTCGAGTCGTCGTACGCGTTCTCGCGATAGGCCTGGGCGGACATCACGCCGATGCACTTGTTGCCGAGGCGCAGCGGGGCCATGGCCAGCGAGCGAACGTTGCTGACGTTATCGGTACCGATGACGCCGTGCGGCTGGTTATCGATCTCTTCGAGGGTCTGGAACACCAAAGTGCGATTGGACGCCATGACGCGCTCGGCGATCGAGCTCTTCATCGGCGTATCGCCGACCTCCATGACGTTGTTGCCCTCGATGAAATATTCCATGTGCAGGGCGTTGCCGTCCTCAGTGCGCAGCGCGACGAAGAAGCCGGGCGCCTCGATGACGCGCCGGACCTCTTCGCATACGGTCTGGTACAGGGTGTTCAAGCTGAGCTGCGCGGCAAGCGCCCGCGAGACTTCAGAGAGCATCTTCAGTTCGCGCGCGCGCTGGTCGGCCTGCACGACCGCCTGGGAGTTCTCGACCGCGATGGCCGCCTGTTCGGCGACGGCGACCACCAGGTCGCGATCGCGTTCGGTGTAGGCGTGCGGGCGCGAGCTCTGCACGGAGATCACGCCGATCGTGCGCGCGCCGATGCTCATCGGCACGACGAGCGCTGAGACGACGTCCTCGCTGCTCGCGTCGCCGTGCATGATGACCGGATACGGCTTCCAATCCTCGGGGGTCCGCATGAGCAACGGCACGCCTTCGCGGAACACCTGGCCGCACAGCGAACCCTGCAGCGGCATCGGATCGACGACGTCGAGCACGCGGTAGTGGTCGACGCAATAGGGGATCGTCATCAGGCCCTGTTCCCACGAACCAAGCGCGACCCAGAACGTAGACGCATCGAGCACGCCGCCCAGCAACCGGTGCAAGCGGTGGAACAGACGGCGCAGATCGCGTTCCGACGCCAAGGCCCGCGCCGTCTCGAGCATGAGACGCAGCTCTTGGCTGCGCGCGCGCGCTTCTTCGGCGGCGTTCTTGTTGCGCACGACGAGCGCGCCGACGTCGGCTGCCGCCGCTACGAATTCGAGCTCTTTCTCGCCGAAGACGCCGTCGCGCGGATTGCGCGTCGCGATGTAGCCGAGGTTGCGCCCGTCATTGCGGATCGGCGCGATGATGACCGAGCCGATATTGGTCAGCATGTTGCCGCGGCTTGCCAGCGTCTGCGGCGCATTGGCCGGACGGCCGAACTGCAGCGCGCGGCCCGCGCGCATCGCTTGCGCGATGAAGCCGCGCTCGATCACCGGCAGCGAATTGCGGTCGTCGAGATTGCGTTGATAGCGGATGCGGAATCCGTCGCGCGCTGTCGGATCGGCGGTGGCGGCGACGAGGATCGGCGTGTCGATGTACGAGCGCAGCGCGGTGTGGACGTGGCTGAAGAACTGTTCTTCCGGGTGCCCTGCGGCAAGCGAGAGCAGCTGCGCGTAAAAGGACGACTCCCAGGGGAGCGTTGCCGATTCGGAGCGGAGCAGCGGGTTGAAGCCCGTCGTCGCCGGCGGAGTGGCCGGCCTCCACGCCGAGGGAACGCCTTTCCCTGGCTGCGGCAGATTCTTAATCGCTCACGTCCTGTTCCGGTAAACCGGGGTTCTCTATGTGACTCGGCGCAACGACGTTTTGTGACATTTCTTACCGAGCGGCCGAGCGAGCCCAAGGGGGCCTCCGAGGGCTGACCGAATCCGGAGCCGCTGTGTTCCGCTCTATTGGACTTATCGTCATTGTATTGGCCCTGGCCACAGGCTGTAACGTCATTAAGGCGACTCCGACCACCACCACCAAACCCGGGACACTTCAAGGGGTCGTGACCGGGCCCAGCGGGCCGGTCGCCGGCGCGCAGATCTCGGTGACGCCGACCGACAACTCGTACCACACCGGCGGGACCGACCAGACCGGCTTCTATCAGATCACCGGTATCCCAGCGGGGTCCATCGTCTACACCGTTTCTGCGCCCGGGTATCAGACCGTCAACGGCAGCGCCATGATCGCCCCGGACACGACGACCATTCAGAACGTCAGCCTGAGCCTCAGCTGACGGTCGAATAAATTCGACCGCTACGGGGTCTTGAGGGCGTAGGCTTCGTCGAGCACCTCCGCCAGATGTTTGACCTTGGTGCGCATGCCGCGCTCGAGCATGCCGGCCTGGATCTGCATATGGCAGCCCGGGTTGCCCGTCACCAGGTAATCCGCGTTGGCGTCCTCGATCGCGTCGAGCTTCTCTTCAAGGATCTTCGCCGACATCTCGGGCTGCGTCAGGCTGTAGACGCCGGCCGCGCCGCAGCAGCGATCGGCGTTGGCAAGCTCGACGTAGTCGACCCCGGGGATCTGCGCGAGCAGAGAGCGTGGCTGGCTGCGCACGCCCTGTCCGTGCGCGAGATGACACGCATCTTGATACGTGATGCGCTTGCGCAGCGTGCCGAAATCCGTGCGCACGCCCAGATCGAAGAGCAGCTCGCTCGCGTCCTTGACCTTGAGCGCAAATGCCGCGCCGCGCTCCGCATACTGCGGATCATCGCGCAGCAGTTCGCCATACTCTTTCATGATCGCGCCGCAGCCCGCCGAATCGAGCACGATGACATCTACCTGAGCGCGCTCGAATACGTCGATGTTGCGCTTGGCCATCGCTTTGGCGTGTTCGCGCTCGCCGGCGTGCACGTTGAGCGCGCCGCAACACCACTGGCCGCGCGCCACGACGACGTCGCAGCCGTTGTGCCGCAGGACGCGCGCCAGCGATTCGTGCACGTGTCCGAACAACGACCCCATGACGCAGCCGGTGAACAAGCCGATGCGCGCTCGCCGCTCGCCTTCGGCCGGGATGATCTCGGGCAGCGCTCCATGGGTGGCGGCGCCGTTGCGAGGGATCATGTCGAGCAGCTTGCGCGTGCGCCCGGGCGCGATGGCGGCCGCGAACGTCGCCAGCCACGGGATGCGCTGCAAGAGCTGTGCCGGCGCCATGGCGAGTTTGAAGAGGCCCTCATTCGGCAGCAGCTGCTCGAACGCGAGGCGGCGGAAGCGGCGCCAGCCGCGCCGCTCCGGCGTCAGCTCGCCGCGCTGCTCGATCTGGAAGCGCGCGTATTCGAGCAGGCGCCCGTAGGGCACGCCTGATGGGCACGCGGTCTCGCACGCGCGGCAGCCCAGGCACAGGTAGAGGTGCTCGGCGAGGTCCTCGTCGATGTCGGCGACGCCGTCGGCCACCTGCTTCATAAGGAAGACACGGCCCCGCGGGGAGTCTGGTTCCTCGCGCAGCTCGCGGTAGGTCGGACAGGCCTGTTCGCACAGCCCGCAGCGCGTGCACTTGCTCAGGTCGTCGTCGGCGGGGCGCTCGGGACCGGCGTAGCCGATCGGCCTGATCAGCGGCTCAGATGCCACCGATGAACCCGCCCGCGTCGAAGGTGCCTGCCGGGTCGAGCGCCGCTTTGAGGCGCCGTTGCACCTTCATCGGTAGTCCGGCGGGCAAGGGCGCGATGAACTCCTGCGCCCGTGCGTACGGCGCCGAGAGAAACTCGACGGTCCATTGATTGTCGGCGCACGCGTGCCACAACGCACCCGGCTGGGGAGACGCCGACGCAGCCGGTATGTGGGCCAGCAGCACGCCCGCATACGGGTGTGCGCTGATCTGCGCCTCGGGCCACGCGGTCCGCACCGCGCCAACCAGCGCGTGCGTCTGCGCGGGCGGCGCGACGAACTTAGCCATCACGTAGGACTGGGGATCATACGCCGCGCCTGCGCTCAGCTCGGCGATGTCCGCCCACAACGGCTCGACGAGCTCCGCCGGGATGTCGCGCAGCGCGTCGCTGCCCGTTTCTTTGCAGAGCGCCGCGGCGCCGTCGAACTGTGCGACCGTCGCGACGCGCGACCCGCCGCAGCGCACGGCCAGCGTCCACGGCGGCGCGCCCGAGGCTCGCAAGGCGGGCACGCGTGCCGCGGCGCCTGCATCGTGCAGCGTCATCGCCATCACGAAGAGCGGCGATCCGGCGATGGCGGTCGCCGCCGCGCACGCCGATGCGCAATCGGCAAACGACGCGACCAGCAGGCGCTGGGTGGCGGGCAGCGGCGCGACCTTGATGGTCACCTCGCCGATGAGCCCCAGCGTACCGCGCGATCCGATGAACGCTTTGTGCGTGTCATAGCCCGCGACGCTCTTGACGACTTTCGCGCCGCTGAACGCGACGAGTCCGTCCGAAAGCGCGAGCCGCACGCCCAGCACGTTGTCGCGCAGCGCGCCGTAGCGCTGCCGGAGCGCGCCGTTCGCGTTGGCGGCCAGCGTGCCTCCGAGGCTCGCGCTTGCGGCAAAGGGCGCGTCGCTCGGGAAGAACTGGCCGTAGCGGCGCAGCGCGAACTGCAGATCCTGCAGCGGCGTTCCAGCGGCGACGGTCGCGGTCAGGTCGCCGGGCTTGTGCTCGAGCACGCCGCGCAATTCCGAGGTGTCGATCACGGCATCGATCTCGGCGCGCCGCGGCGGTCGATTCGACTTGGTACCTGCGCCGCGGATCACGACCGAGGCGTGCTCGCCGGCGATGATCTTCACCGCGCGCGCCGCTTCGTCCAACGTGCGCGGGGAAAGCACGAGTTTGGGCACGACGCCGCCGACCGCGCTGCGCGCGCAATCGTCCGGATGCACGCGGAAACGCTCGCCGAGCACATCCCGCAGCGCGATGGTGAACGGCGTCGACGCGAGCACGATGTGCTAGAACGCCGGCCCGGCCGCGGCTGCGACCTCGGGCTCCAGGCGGTGCAGCCGGCGCGAGGATTCGCCGCAGCGCCGCGACGTCGGAAATATCTTCTGCGGATTGCAGAGCCCGGTGTTGCCGAACACGAGCTTGATGCGCGACATCAGCTCGAGGTCGCTGGGCGAGAACTGCAGCGCCATGCAGTCGCGCTTTTCGGTGCCGACGCCGTGCTCGCCCGACACGCTGCCGCCGCGCTCGATGCACGCGCGCAAGATCTCCTCGCCCGCTACGACGGCCCGCTCGACGTCGCCAGGTTTCCTCTCGTCGAACAAGATCAGCGGGTGCAGGTTGCCGTCGCCGGCGTGGAAGACGTTGCAGATGCGCAGGCCATGCCTTTCGCTGATAGCGGCGATCTCGCGCAGCATCTCCGGCAGCAGACTGCGCGGAATCACGCCGTCCTGCACGTAGAAGTTGCGGCTGAGCCGGCCCATCGCGCCGAATGCGCCCTTGCGTCCCTTCCAGATGCGATCGCGCTCGTCGGCCGTCTGCGCCAAGCGCACTTCGCGCGCGTGATTGCGCCGGCAGACGTCGCGCACGTCCGCCGCGGTCTCGTCCACCGCGACGGCCATGCCATCCACTTCGACGATGAGAATCGCTTCGGCGTCGGTCGGGAACCCCGCATGCGCGAAGGCCTCGACCGCTTGCGTCGAGGTGCGATCCATCATCTCGAGCGCGCCGGGGATGATCCCAGCCGCGATGATCGCCGAAACCGACTGCGAAGCGTCTTCGACCGAATCGAAGACCGCGAGCATCGTGCGCGCCGCTTCCTGGATCGGCGTCAGCTTGACGACGATCTTGGTGGCGATGCCGAGCGTGCCTTCAGAACCGACGAATAGCCCCAGCAGGTCGTAGCCGGGCATGTCGACCGTGCGGCCGCCCAGCCACACGAGTTCGCCTTCCGGCGTGACGACTTCGACGCCGAGCGTGTGGTTCGTGGTGACCCCATACGCCAGGCAATGCAGACCGCCGGAATTCTCGGCGATATTGCCGCCGATGGTGCACGCGGCTTGGCTGGACGGATCGGGGATGAAGCACAGACCGTGCTGCTTCACCGCAGCGGTGATCTCCGCGTTGACGACGCCGGGCTCGACGAGCGCAAGGCGGTTCGCGACGTCCACCTCGAGGATGCGGTGCAGCCGGGCAGTCGAGATGACGACGCCGCCCGATTCGGGCACGGCGCCGCCGGACAGCCCTGTGCCGGCGCCGCGCGCTAAGAACGGATAGCCGCGCTCGTTGCAGGCCGCGACCACCGCCGCGACTTCAGACGCGCTGCCGGGCAGCACGACGACCTCGGGCAGCGCCTGGTCCACAGAACCGTCGTACTGGTAGTTGCGCAGGTCGGCGGACGCCGACAGCGTGTGCGCGGCGCCGACGATGACCTGCAGACGTTTGATGAAGGCAGCGTCCATGAGCAACGCTCAGACTTCGCGCACACGGACGCCTGCGACCTCCGCAGGGCACGCCGGAAGGGGGGCGAACAGTAGGCCCGCTTCATGCAGATAGAGCGCATCGAATTCTCGCCGCACCGCGAAGTGTACAATCCGGGCGACGTCCTCAACGTCGCAGTGCGGTTCGCCGACGGCTTCGTCGGCCAGTGCGAAGCCGGCCTCGTGCGGCGCAACGGTCCGCCAGCGGCGGACTTTCGCCGCAACGTGCTTGCCCGAAGCTCCGACCGCCTGTACGAGGGCCAGGTGCAGGTCCGCGAGGACCTGATCGGGTCGTGCGCATTGGTGCTGCAGCTCACGCCTGTGAAGGGCGAGGCGCGGACGCTGCCTGCGGGCGACCAGATCATCGAGGTGCGTCCGCTGCGGCCCTGAGTCCCGGGAGGAGACGCTCCGATTGACCCACAAGCGCCGCGCAACGATTCGAGCGGCCCAGCCGATATCCCATAGCGGACACCCACCACTGCGAATGCCTGGAGGACCAGACGATGAGGCGGAAATCGAAAAAGGGCGCCACCAAGAAGAAAGCGCCGGCGAAGAAGAAGGGCGCAAAGCGCGCGACAAAGCGGGCCGCGTCGAAAGGCGCCCGCCGAGCCGCAGCACCTAAGAAGAAGACCACAGCCAAACGCGGCAAGGCCAAAGCCGCGAAGAAGCCAGCCGCGAAGAAGCCAGCCAAGAAGAGCGCGCCGCCGAAGGCCAAACGCGCCACAGCGCCGGCTCCCAAACCGGTGCCGACCACGGTGCTCGACGACAACGGCGCGGCGGACGGCGATCTGGTGATCGAGGAATACGAAGAAGAAGAATTCGAAGAAGAGCCATTCGGCGAGGAGACAGAAGAAGAGTTCCACCCCGAGCATTCCGAGGAGTTCTAGCAGACCGAAGCGAGGCCGAAAGGCCTCGCTTCTTATGTGAGGTTGGTCGCGCTGACGGCGTGAGGCGAGTCCGGGGCCCGCGCGTATGCCTCGCGCGCGTCGGGCAGCTGCGCGAACCATCCCAGCCGGTACATGCCATACAGCGCGGCGATGCCGGCGATCTCCACCACGGGCACGAGCAAGCCGGCTTCTGGACCGAACTTGCCGCCGGTCAGCAGCGGCGGGCCGCTGACGTACTGCATGACGATGCCGGGTCCCGTATGGATGCCGCTCACCGGCGTGCCCAACACCGGCCCCTCGAACACGTTCCATGCGAAATGGCCGCCCCACGCGAGCCACAGCGATCGAGTCCACAGGATCGCGCAGCACGCCCATATCCCGTCGACGGCGATGTTGATCGTCGTCGCCCACGGCAGATCGCCGAAATACGGATTCTTGAAGTGCAGCAGCGCGAACATGACGGACGTGACGATCGCCGCCGGCCAGAACCCGAACTCTTCCCAAAGATTCTGCAGGATGTAGCCGCGCAGCGGCATCTCTTCGGCAAGCGCGGCGATGACAAAAATGGCACACCATGCCGCGAGGTTGCGCAAGACCGACCACGTCATCGACAGCGCGAGGACGTGGTTGGCGCCCAGCAAGAGACCGAAGGCGAATATTAGCAGCTGCATGCCCGCGCCGATCGCGGCGCCCAGGGCGAACAGCCATAGCCAGCGTGTGCGAAACGTGATGCCGAGCGAGGCGACGCTGCGCCGGTCGAGGTAGATGCGCAGCAGGATCGCGACGCCCACCACCGCGATGGCCGAGATGAGCTCATCGAGCCAGACCGGGGTGCGCATGAACGCCGCGTCGGGACCGTACGCGATCCGGTACCCGATCGCCACGAAGATCGCCAGCACGGCCTGCGCGGCCACCGCCGCCAGTATGTAGGCGAGCACCCTGAACACCGGCCGCAACCGGCCGTCCTTGACGAAGAGACGCTGGAGCATGCAGCGCGGCGTTGGGCGCTTCCGGAGGTCGCGCCTGCCTGGCCTTGAAGCAACCCTGCATGCGGATCGACGTGTCCAAGACCGAGCTCAATCTGTGGACCTCGTTCATGGACGAAGCCAAGACCCACCGCCTCTATAGCGCCTACGCGCTTGCGGCGCTGAGCGAGGGCTATCCGGAGGTCGCCGAGGCGTTCATGCAAGCGGCGGGCGATGAGATCATCCACGCCACGATGCATCTGCGCGCGCTTGGCGCCGTCAAGAGCACCGCCGAGAACCTCCGTCAAGTCGTCGAGCATGAGGCAGCTGAATCGGCCGTGACCTACCCGCGCTACATCGCGGAGGCCAAAGCAGAAGGACGCACGGACGCGCTTGTGGGTTTCGAAGTAGCAATGGCGCGCGAGCAGGCGCACGTCAAGCTCTTCCAAGACGCGCTCGCGCTCGTGGAACGCCGCGGCCCCGCCGCACCGAGCGGCATGGAGCGGTCGAATGTATTCGACCGCAGCGAAAAACCCGCCGATGGTGCCGCCGCGACGGCGCCTAGGGCGCTCGAACGCACCGCTCGCGGCGTCGAGAAGATGACCGGACCGGCGGAGATCACAGAGGAGCGCGAGCGCGTGGCATCGCGCACGCGCATCCGCGAGTTCGTGTTCGGCGCTCAGGACGGACTGCTCACGACCGTCAGCGTCGTGTCGGCGTTCTTCGGCGCGCACGAATCCAATACCACGATCCTGCTCGCCGGCGTCGCCACCGGCGTGGCCGGCATGGTGGCGATGACCGCCGGGCAATACCTGTCGTCGAAGGCCGAATCAGAGGTCCACCGTTCTGAGATCGAGCGCGAGCTGCGCGAGATCATCGAGCATCCTGCCGAAGAGCTCGCAGAGCTGGCCGAGATCTACCGTTTGCAGGGCATGGGCGCCGAGCAGGCGCGCGACGCCGCGCTGGCCGTCTCCAAAGATCCGAACAAAGCGCTTGAGGTGATGGCGCGCGCCGAGCTCGGGCTTGACACCGAATCGGCGGGCAACCCGCTCAAGGACGCGGCCGTGATGGCGCCCTCGTTCCTGTTGGGCGCGATCGCACCGATCCTTCCCTACGTCTTCACCAACGGCAGGGAGGCGCTCGCGCTCTCGATCTCGCTCGCGTGTCTGGCGCTGTTCGGCATCGGCATCGTGAAGGCGCGCGTCACCAACGGAAATCCATGGCGCTCGGGACTCGAGCAGTTTCTCATCGGCGCCGGCGCCGGCATCATCGGCTATGTCGTCGGAACGTTCGTGCCGAGCCTGTTCGGCGTCAAGTTCGTCGGCGGCTAGGGCCGGTCGTCCACCCACACCGCCCCGTCGGGCGTGTGCTCTTTCTTCCAGATCGGCGCTATGTGCTTGAGGCGATCGATGGCGTAACGGCAGGCATCGAACGCCGCGGCGCGGTGCGGCGCCGAGACCGCGATCACCACGCTCACGTCGCCGACTTCGAGCGCGCCGACGCGGTGATGGATCGCGATGTCGGTGATCGGGAACTGCTTGCGCGCCTCGGCCGCGATGTCGGAGAACACGCGCTCGACCATCTCGGGGTAGGCCTCGTACTCGAGCAGCGTCACTTTGTGGCCGCGCGCTTCGTCGCGCACTTTTCCGACGAACGTCACCACGCCGCCGGCGCCGTCATGGGAGATGACCTGCGTCGCCAGATGCTCGTCGAGCGGCTCGTTCGTGAGGACGAAATGGCGCGCGCTCATCCGCCGGCCACCGGGGGCAGGAGCGCGAGCTCATCGCCTTCGCGGAGCACCGCATCGGATGACGCGTGCTCGCGATTGACTGCAAAGGCCAACGTCGCGCCGCCGGCCGAAAGCGCCGGATACGCGCGCGCCAGAAACGTCAGCGCCGAAGCGGCGGTGGAGCCGTCCGGCACGTCGGCGTCGATCGAAGACCGCCCCAGCGCCTCGCGCTGGGACGCGAACAGCCGCACGATGATCCGCATGCAGCGGTCTGACTACGGCGCGGGCGCCGCTTCCTCCCTGGGCATACGACTAGGAGTTGCCAGACACTATACGGTAGTGCCCGGGGCTTATAGGAGGGACCGACCATGCCGTTCACCGTGCCCGATCTGCCATACGCCTACGACGCGCTGGAGCCGACGATCGACAAAGAGACGATGACGCTGCACCACGACAAGCACCACGCGGCGTACGTCAACAATCTCAACGCGGCTATCGAGAAGCATCCGGAGCTGGCGGGCAAGACGGTCGAAGAGCTGATAAAGAATCTCAACGCCGTGCCTGAGGACATCCGCGGCGCCGTACGCAACAACGGCGGGGGCCACGTCAACCACTCGATGTTCTGGACCATCATGGCGCCCAACGCAGGCGGCGATCCCAAAGGCGCGCTTGCCGACGCCATCAAGAGCACGTTCGGCGATTTCGAGACCTTCAAGACGCAGTTCAACGACGCCGGCGTCAAGCAGTTCGGCAGCGGGTGGGCGTGGCTGGTGCTGACCGCCGACGGCAAGCTGCAGATCACCAGCACGCCGAACCAAGACAATCCGATGTCCGCCGGGCAGCATCCGGTCATGGGCAACGACGTCTGGGAGCATGCCTACTATTTGAAGTATCAGAACCGCCGGCCCGACTACCTCAAGGCCTGGTGGAACGTGGTCAACTGGGACGCCGTGGCCAAGCGCTTCGACGCCGCCAAGAAGTAGGCCGGCGGTGGCGGGGCTGCTCGAAGGCAAGATCGCGCTCGTCATGGGCGTCGCGAACCGCTGGAGCATCGCGACGTCCATCGCCAAAGCGCTGCACGAGCACGGCGCGCGGCTCGCGCTCACCTACGAGGGCGAACGCACCAAAGACGAGGTCGAGAAGCTGGCGAGCGAGCTCGGCGGCGGGCTCGCGCTGCACTGCGACGTCGGCAGCGACGACAGCCTCGCGAGCTTGCGCGCCGTGCTCGAATCCGAGTACGGGCATGTGGACGCGGTCGTGCACAGCATCGCGTTCGCGCGTAAGGAGGAGCTCGCAGGCAAGTTCTACGCCACCTCGCGCGACGGTTTTCGCGTCGCGCTCGACATCAGTGCGTACTCGCTGGCCGCGCTGTGCCGCGAGCTTGCGCCGATCATCAATCCCGGCGGCTCGGTCATGGCGATGACGTATCTGGGTTCGGTGCGCGCGGTTGCGAACTACAATGTCATGGGCGTCGCCAAGGCGGCGTTGGAGGCCTGCGTGCGCTACCTCGCCGTGGATCTTGGCGAGAGCGGCATCCGCGTCAACGCGATCTCAGCCGGGCCGATCAAGACGGCGTCGGCGCGCGCGGTCAGCGGCTTCACGAGCATTCTGGGGGAAGTCGCAGCCAAGGCGCCGCTGCGGCGCAACGCGGTGGCGCAAGACGTCGGCAACATCGCGGTCTTCCTTTCGAGCGGGCTTTCAAGCGCGGTCACCGGCCAAGTGATCTACGTCGATGCGGGATACAGCATCTTAGGGATTTAGAACGGCCGATTAAAATCGACGGTCGAATGAATTCGACCGCTACAGAGAGAGGGTATGGGGGGCGACGCGGACAACGTGACGGGTCCGCAGGAGGGGAGTGATCGCTGATGGGCCTTACGTGGCAGGATGTCGAAGACATCGGATTCGAGCTCGCGCAGGCGCATCCGGATGAAAATCCCGATCAAGTCGCGATGCCCGAACTGCTCCAATTGGTGACCGACCTCGACGATTTCGAGGACGATCCCGAACGCGTCGACGAGGGCACGCTCGAGCGCATCGCCGCCGCTTGGCGCGAGGAGTTCGCCCAAAAGGCCTAAGTGGCGACCACGCGCATCGGCCTGTTCCCCCTGCGCACCGTGCTCGTGCCGGGCGCCGCGCTCCGGCTCCACATCTTCGAAGACCGCTACAAAGAGATGATCGGGGGCTGCATCGAGTCCGGCGATCCGTTCGGCGTGCTGCTCGACCGGCGCGGCGCCGAGCTCGGCGACGAGCTCGATCCGGTCGACATCGGCACCACCGCGCACATCGCCGAAGTGACGCCGCTGCCGCAGGGCCGGCTGCACATCGTCACGCGCGGCGAGCGGCGTTTCAGGGTCGAGCGTTTGGTGAGCAAGAAACCTTTTTGGACCGCCGAGGTATCCTATCTGGAAGAACCCATCGGCGCGGGCGCCGCAGCCACGCTCCAGGCCATCGCGGCCGAGCGCTTCACGGACTACCTGCAAGCGCTGCTGGCGCTCTTCGGACGGGATCTCGACAGCCTGCACATGCCCGAGGACATCACCGCATCGTCGTACCTGATCGCCGACGCGCTCCAAGTGGAGGGAACGGTCAAGCAGCAGTTGCTCGAAGCGGCGACCTCGATCGACCGCTTGCGCGCAGAGATGGTGCTGCTGGACAGCGAGACCGAGCGTTTGCGCGCGCTCGCCGCCGAGGGCGTGCGCGTCGACGAGCCCTCGCCCGAGACCGCGCCGTTCAACGTCCGCTTTTCGGAAAACTGAAGACGCACAGCAGTATGGGCACCGGAACGATCCACGCGCTGCGCGAGCGGCTCGCGGCGCGCGCGTCGCAGCGGCTGCGCGAGCCGGGCACGCGTGCGGCCGCCGTGCTGGTGCCGCTGGTGGCGGACGGCGAGGAGCTCTGCCTCATCTGCTTCGAGCGGTCGAACGAGGTCATGGAGCATAAGGGCGAGATCTGCTTCCCGGGCGGCTCGATCGAGCCGCACGATGCAGACGTCGTCGATGCGGCGCTGCGCGAGGCGCACGAGGAGCTCGGTTTGCAGCGAGACGCGGTCGAGGTGCTGGGGCTGCTCGACGACGTGCATACGACTGTGTCGAACTACGTCATCACGCCGGTCGTCGGCCATCTGGAGGCGCTGCCGACGCTCGTGCCGGACCCCTCGGAGGTCGCACGTCCGGTGATCGTCGCGCTGCGCGACCTCACCAAGCCCGGTGCGGAAGGCGTCGAATGGCGGGAGTGGCGCGGGGTGAGGCGCGAGATCTACTATTATCCTGTCGCGGGCGGGCGCATCTGGGGCGCCACCGGGCGCATCGTGCACAACTTGTTGAGCGTGTGGTCTGAAGAGGCGGTGATCGAGTGAGCGCGTTGAAGATGTGCGAACGCTGCGGCAAGCAGCCGGCGACCGGCGTGACGCCGACGTTCAAGTCCGGCCGCGTCGCGGTGACCAGCCTGTGCTCGCAGTGCATGGCCGCGCAAGCCGCGACCAATCTGCAATGGATGGGCGGCGCCGCGCTGGCCGCGTTGGCGCTTGGCGTCGGCGCAGCGGTGATCGGCGAGCAGCTCCAGCGCAGCAGGCGCGACGACATCGGGTCGCCGGTCACGCCGGCTTCACCGCCGCCGCCCCGGACGGCGGGCTTCCCGAATTACGGCCGGACGCCGACGCTCAACTCGTTCTCGCGCGACTTGAGCCGGCAGGCGCTCGAGGGACGGCTCGATCCTGTGGTGGGGCGCGACGTCGAGATCGACCGCATCGTGCGCATTCTCGCGCGGCGCACCAAGAACAACCCGGTGCTCATCGGCGACGCGGGCGTCGGCAAGACCGCGATCGTGGAAGGACTGGCCCAACGCATCGTGCGCGGTGACGTGCCGCGGACGCTGCAAGGCAAGCGCATCCTCGCGTTGACGCTGGCGGGCGTCGTGGCGGGCACCAAGTATCGCGGCGAGTTCGAGGCCCGACTGCACCGCATGTTAGAGGAGCTCTCGCGCGCCAACGACGTCATCGTGTTCATCGATGAGCTGCACACCATCGTCGGCGCCGGCAGCGCCGAAGGCTCGACCGTCGACGCCGCCAACATGCTCAAGCCCGCTCTGGCGCGCGGCGAGATCCGCTGCATCGGCGCGACGACGTTCGACGAGTACCGGCGCTACATCGAGAGCGACGAGGCGCTTGAGCGGCGCTTCGCGCCGGTAGTCATCGAGGAGCCGTCGCCGGACAACGCCCTGCAGATGCTGCGCGGCACGCGCTCGCGCTACGAGCGCCACCACGGCGTGAAGATCGCAGACGCCACGCTTGCCGCGGCGGTCACGCTCTCGGCCCGCTACATCAGCGACCGCAACCTCCCGGACAAGGCGTTCGACGTGCTCGACGAGGCCTCGGCGCTCGTCTCGCTGCGCGGCGGAACGGACGTGGGGCCCGAAGATGTCGCGCGGGTCGTCGCCGGCTGGACCGGCATTCCGGTCGAGGCGGTCGCCGGCAGCGAGGCGGCGCGGCTGCTCAATTTCGAAGCGTTGCTGCGCGAGCGCGTCGTCGGCCAAGACGAAGCGGTGCGCGCCGTGGCAGAAAGCGTGCGCCGCGGGCGCGCCGGCATGAAAGAGCATCGCGGGCCGATGGGCGCGCTGCTGTTCATCGGGCCGAGCGGCGTCGGCAAGACGGAGCTGGCCCGCGCTACTGCCGCGGCGCTGTTCGGCAGCGACGAGGCGCTGCTGCGCTACGACATGTCCGAGTTCTCGCAAGCCCAATCCGCGACGCGGCTCGTCGGTGCGCCGCGCGGCTATGCCGGCCACGAGCGCGCCGGCGAGCTGACCGAAGCCGTGCGCCGGCGTCCGTACAGCGTCGTGCTGTTCGACGACGTCGACCGCGCGCATCCTGAGGTGCTCGACCTGCTGCTGCAGCTGCTCGACGACGGCCGCTTGACCGATTCGAACTCACGCGCGGTGGATTTCCGCAACGCGCTCATCATCCTGACCGCCAACGCGCCCGCCGGAGGCGACTTCGCGCAGCTCGGCGCGCAGTTCTCGCACGAACTGATCAACCGGCTGGACGATGCGGTCGTCTTCCACCGACTGGGCCGCGAAGACATCCGCGCCATCGCCGCGCGCCAGGTCGCCAACGTCGCGGCCGCCGCGGCCGAGCAGGGCATCGCCGTGCAGGTGTCGGACGCAGCGTTAGACGCGATCGCCGCCGAAGCGGACGATCAGCGCCAGGGCGCCCGGCTCATCCGGCGCGTGATCGAGCGCCGTTTGAGCGCGCCGTTGGCGAAAGCGGTCTTGGCCGGCACGTTCGTGCGCGGCCAGAGCGTGCGCATCGATGTCGCGCCGCGCGGGGAATTGGAGCTGCAGCCATGCGATACGTCGTCCTGATCGACTACACGGATATGGAAGCGCGCAACCGCGTGCTCGAGGCGCACCGCGCGTTCCTGGCAGACGGGCGCAAAGCGGGCAGCGTGGTCGAGTCAGGTCCGTTCGCCGACGGCAAGGGCGGAATGTACATCATCGAGATGCCGGATGAGGCCGCCGCCGTGGCGTTTGTCGCGCGCGATCCGTATCAGGCTGACGCGAAACTGAAGATGACCGTGCGCGGATGGAAGAGCACGACCGAGAGGCACTGATCTCGAGACGCTAGGTCCCGTAGGCCTCCAGCATCTTGTGGATGCGCGACGTGATCGCGAGCGAATCGTCCCACTTGCGCTGCCACAGGTTGCGCCCGAAGATGAGTCCGGTGACGCCGGCATCCATCGCGATGCGCGCTTTGTGCAGCAGGTCGTCGTCGCCCATCTTACTGCCGCCGGAGAGCAGCACGAGCGTCCGGCCGGCGGACTTGACCACCTTGCGGATGCCCTCTTCCTCTGACAGGCTCAGCGTGTTGTACGGCTTGGGCTGCTTGTCGAGATTCTCGCCGACCTTGGGCTCGTTGAGTTTGACGACGTCCGCACCGAGTTCGCAGGCCATGCGCGCCGCGTAATCGATCGCGTACAGCGAATCCTGACCGCCCTTTTCCTTGATGGCCTTGCCGCGCGGGTACGACCAGACGACCAGCGGCATGCCGTAGCGCTCGCATTCGCGGCGCACGCCGTCGAGCTGGGCGATGTCCTCGGCCTGGCGCGGGCTGCCCACGTAGAGCGTATAGCCGACCGCATCCGCCCCGAGGCGCACCGCATCTTCGACGCTCGACGTCATCGGGGAGAACGGCTCGTCATCGGCTGGAACGTTGGTCTTGCCGTTGACCTTGAGCAGCAGCGGCACTTTGCCGGCATACGGCCCGAAGTATTTCTCGGCCAGCCCGACGTGGCAGGCGACGCCCGAGTACTTGCCCTCGATCGCGAGCCTGAAGATGTAGTCCTGGTCGAGGCTGTCCGGGTTGTCGAAGAAATCGACCGGACCGTGCTCGATGCCCTGGTCGATGGGCAAGAACAACAGCGTGCCGTTGGCGGGGCCGTACTCGTACAGCATACGGTACAGCCGCGCGCGCTTGCCGGGGGAAAGCGCGAGGTCGTCGATCGTCGGGCGCCGGACCTTGGTCAACATCGTGCAGCCTCCATTCGAAGATGGCTTGATTTCGACCGCCGTCGGCCCGCGCCTGCGGCGCGCAAGAAGAAAGGAGCACGTCGCGTCAAAGCTACGCGGGGTGGAACTCTACGACATCACCGTCATCGGTGCTGGTCCCAGCGGGCTGTTCGCGCTGTTCTATGCCGGTATGCGCGGCGCCAAGGCCAAAGTCATCGACGCGCTGCCCGAGATGGGCGGCCAGCTGTACGCGCTGTATCCTGAGAAGTACATCTACGACATGCCGGGCATCCCGGCGATCACCGGGCAGGCGCTGGTCGACGCGTGCGTCGAGCAAGCGTTCCAATGGCCGCATGCCAAGTGCATGGAAGAGCGCGTCACCCATATCGAGCGTCTGTCCGACAACACCATCAAGATCGTCACCGACAAGGCCGAACATAGCAGCCGCACGGTGATCCTGGCGTCGGGCATCGGCGCGTTCAAGCCGCGCAAACTGGCGGCGCCAAGCGCCGAAGCGTTCGAGGACAAAGGGCTGTACTATTACGCGCGCAGCTTCGACGAGTTCACGGGCAAACGAGTGGTCATCGTCGGCGGCGGCGACTCGGCGGTCGACTACGCGCTCGCGATCGCGCCCAAAGCCGCGCAGGTCACGCTGGTCCACCGCTCGCCCTTTCGCGCGCATCCGCACACGGTCGAGCAGCTGCGCGCGTCGCGCGCGGTGATCTATCAGCCCGATCACGAGATCAAGGAAGTGCGCGGCGGCGCGATGGTCGAGAGCGTGATCGTCGTGCAGACCAAGACCAAAGAGGAGATCGAAGTCCGCTGCGACGCGGTGCTGTGCGCGCTCGGGTTCGTCTCCGATCTTGGCGAGGTGAAGAAGTGGGGCATCGAGCTTGACGGCAACGGCATCAAAGTGGACACGGCCACGCAAGAGACCAGCGTGAAGGGCATCTATGCCGCCGGCGACGTCGTCGCGCACCCGGGCAAGCTCAAGCTCATCGCCTGCGGCACGTCGGAGGCGGCGATCGCCGTCAACCAGGCGATGAACTACATGGATCCGAGCCAGAAAGTGCAGCCGGTGCACTCGAGCAACCTGACGCTGCCGATTTCAGCCAAGGTCGGCGCGCAGCCGTGATGCTGCTCGTGCCGCTGGCGGCGGCGGTCGCGCTACAGACGGGGCAGCCCCACGGCCAGCACGGCGCGGCTGCGATCCTGCGCAAGATGACCGCCGTCAATGCGTCGGTGAAGACCTATACGGTGCGCATCCATTTCGACGCGAAGGTGCACTCGTTCTTGAGCCTGCCGCTCGTGCTCAACGCTACCTACTACTATAAGCAGCCGGACAAGATGCAGATCGTCTTCGATTCGGTACCTAGTCTAGCCAAGCAGTTCCAGAACTTCTATGCGTCGACCGGGACGCCCGCGACGTGGCCGAAGACGTACATAGTGACGCTCGAGCCGCCGCAGCCGGGTGAACCGTCTGACAACGGCAACGTCACCTTGCGCCTGACGCCGCGCAACGGCGGCAGCCTCGACCACGCCGACATCACCGTCGACACCTCGACCTACGGCATCGTCATCCAGCAGTGGATCTACAAGGACGGCTCGAGCATCAACGTCGCGCAGTTCAACGAGACGAGCGGGACCTACGTGTTGCCCAGCCACCAAGAGGCGGACTTCAGTTTCCCCAAATACAAAGCGCACGTGGCCGCCGATTACGATTCGTACGACATCAACGTGCCGATCCCGGATTCGGTGTTCAAGGAGCCGCAATAGCGGCGGCGCAGTGAAAGCGAAGGGGCCGGCATCTGCCGGCCCCTTGCGTTTGAGTCGGATCTCTTGTGGGCTATGCGGTCGGGGCCGGGGGTGTCGCAGCGGGCGCAAGGCTGGCGCTGCGCGTCAGCAGCTCGTACATCCGAACGACGACGATCGCCGCAAACGCGTAGATAAAGCCGCCCACGACGAAGCTCACGAGGAAGTTGAGCCCGATGATATGACTGAACAGCATGTCGACGAAGCCGCCGACGAGGACCACGACGAAGATGCCCAAAAACGCCAAGGCGCTCGGCCCAAAGTTGTTCTTGGCGAGATTGAACGAGTCGCCGATCGCCTCCATGCCGCTCTTGTTGCCGATCACGACGCCGGGCACCCAGTACATCACGAAGAAGCCAAGCGCGAGCAAGAGGAACACGCCGATGAAGAGGAAGACGAGGATACACGGTATGATCGCGAGGAGGACGATCAAGATAAGGCCCACGATCATCTGAGGCAGTTTCGCAAAACCTCGCGACAGAGCGGAGCTGAGATCCAAGGGCCTGCCCGCCCAGATGTCGGTTGCGCCGTACACAACGGTGGCTTGCGCCACAAGCCCGATCAGGGCCAGCACGATACCGCCGATCAGTCCGATGAGCCCCACGGAGGCCAGCACGGCCATCGCCGCGGTCATGGCTCCCTGGTTCCCCGTGCTGCCGAGGACCCCGCTGCTCAGAGCGCCGGCCGCAAGCGCACCGAAAATCATGAAGCGCAGCACCGACCCCAAGAGCGCAGCGATCGCCGTGGGAAGGGCCAGCATCCAATTCTTGATCAGGAGCTGAAAAGAGTCTTGCAACTCCTTGACGACGTCGATCTGAGCTGTAGCCATGGGACCTCCTCAGACGAGTGAGAAACCGAGAGCGTGGCCTTCGAGCGGCGGGTCGCTTAACCTTCGTTCGAGCGCCGCGCGGGGAATCGCCGGACATCCCGCAGAATGGAAAGGCTCTCAAACCATGTGCGGAGTGACACTTTGACCGACCACCTTGCGCTCGGGGGCCGCGCGTTCGAATCGCGCCTCATCGTCGGCACCGGCAAGTTCGGCAGCCCGGAGGTCATGGCCGACGCGCTCGCCGCGGCCCGCACGCAGCTCGTCACCGTCGCGCTGCGGCGC
>DATFYX010000075.1 GCA_035314825.1 Candidatus Eremiobacteraceae bacterium | reverse complement strand
AGCCGCCCAAACAACAAGTCCGGCCATCGCTGCCAACGTAACGCCTAGAGCGCGGACGAAGAAGTCGGGCGCCATCTTCTCGTTAAGGCCGGTTAGCCCGGTAAGCCTCTTGGCCGTTCGCGGAAAGCCGATGCACACGATCGCGACGACCGCAGTAATTAAGGCGACGGCAAAAAGGGCGATGATCTCTTTCACGACTACCGAGTTGCGTGGGTGAGTCAGGATCGCTGAGCGTCACGGCCGCCTATCTCGGGCTGACCGCTCACTCCGTTTTTATGCTCGAACGTGACTGCACGTTCGTTTGCTTACAAATACGATTCCTTCAAGGAGGACGCGTCGGCAATAAGTCGGTTTCGATGGATTCCCCGCGAACCCGTGGTCACGCCGTGGTCACGGACCATGCGTCAGCGCGCAACCTCGCGCAACCCTTTGCGGTGGTACGACGAAGAAAAAAGGACGTGGCGAACCTTTGCGACACGTCCTTCGAGAATTAAGAGTCTGCTGCTCTACCAATTGAGCTAACGACGCGTGTGCGCGTCTTGTAGTTCTTACCCGCGGACTGCCATATCCTCTCAAACACGGCGGCGCGAGAAAAAGACGATGTGCCCCGGCCGAGACTCGAACTCGGAACCACCGGCTTAAAAGGCCGATGCTCTACCATTGAGCTACCGGAGCACAGGCGGAATCGCGGAGTCGGCAACTTCGCGTGGGATCCGTCCGGCGCCTTCGGATGGTGTCAGGACCGACGGAGACACATTATTCCTTGGTCGCGATATGCCGCAACTCTTTGAGGTACAGCTCGCGGCACACTTGTTCTTTGACCCATACGCTCGCGGTTTGTTTTATCAATTTCGCCATGGTCTTGCGTTCGGCTGGCAGTACGTAGCCGCGCCTTACGATGCGGCGTGCATAGGCTTCGGCGTTCTTGCTTAGCCGAGCGTACGTCGCACGGATCCGCGACTCTCTTCGCTTCAGGACACTTAGCTTGCTCAACAGACCACCTCAGTTTCCCGCTTATGGCCATGACGCGTCGAGTCGATCAAACGCGCCTGGAGGGGCTCGAACCCCCAACCGCCAGATTCGAAGTCTGGAACTCTATCCAATTGAGCTACAGGCGCATCGTGGGGTGAATGACGGGGGTCGAACCCGCGACCTTCGGCGCCACAGGCCGACGCTCTAACCAACTGAGCTACATTCACCATGCGATTGGCGGACGCGAGCTTTTCTCGAAGCCCGCTAAACGCGCCTTCAACGCTCTTCGAAGAACGCGCGCCCGTCGGGAGTCGAACCCGAAACCTGCGGCTTAGAAGGCCGCTGCTCTATCCGGTTGAGCTACAGGCGCTCGATAGATGATTCTTTATCTTTCGGAGCATTTCTTGGCAAACGTAAGGGAAGCGTCTCGCGCTTCCCTGTTGATTGGTCGGGCGGACAGGGATCGAACCTGCGCCCTCCGCGTCCCAAACGCGGCGCTCTACCTGGCTGAGCTACCGCCCGTCAGAGCCTCGAATTCTTGAACCCGCCCAAAGCTCCTTGAAAGTCTTGCGTCGATGGCGATTCGCGCAGCGGACATCGCACTTCGCAATCTCGGCTTCGAGCGTCGCGGCCGTTGCCAGATGGATCAGCCGGCTAATCTCCACGCGCTTTGTGCCCCGCACATGGTCGAACTCCAGCACGATAGGATCTGACTCACCACAATCGACGCACGGGTGGGAGAACAAGTACGCGTCAACCGTTGCGCGGTTACGCCTGCGATAGACCACCTGGTTGGCATAACGCCGCTCGTTGTGCCGCGCCCGATGCGTTTGATAGTGTTCATGGCAATACTTGCGCTGACATTCCTTGCAGTAGGAGGTCAAGATATCTGTGCCGCGTTGTCTACGGCCAAAGGCATCGGGCGACTTTCGTTTGTGACATCTCCGACAAAACTTCCACATCGCCCGATTGTACAGGGGATCTGTGGGCCGGCTATTGCCTGCGTATGAGCTTTTCGCTTAAATCGCGAATAGCACGGGCGCGGTGCGAGACGGCGTGCTTCATCGCGATGTCGACCTCGCCGAATGTACGGGCATATGGCGGGTAATAGAAAATCGGATCGTAACCGAAGCCGTTCGAGCCGCGCGGCGCGCGAGCAATCTCGCCCTCTACCTCACCTCGGCCGATGATCGGCTCCTGACCGGGCACGACCAACGCGCACACGCAGACGTAGCGCGCCCGCCGGCTCACATCCCCAAGCGCAGCCAAGCGCGCCAAGATGTCAGCATTGCGCTCTCCCGGCGTTGAATCCGGCGAGGGCGTCCGCGCCGACACCACGCCGGGCCCCCAGCCGAGCGCCTCCACTTCTATCCCTGAATCGTCGGCCAGCGCCGGGCCGCCGCGCAAACGCGCGAGCTCCGTCGCCTTGAGCAGCGCGTTCCCTTCATAGGTCGCGTGCGGCTCGTCCACTTCCGGATATTCGTCGCCGGGCGGCACCAGCACCGGCAGCGTGTCGCCCCACAATGTTACCAGCTCGCCGAACTTGTCCGCATTCCGCGTCGCGACCGCGATCGGCACGCGCGGATCCAGACGCATCACTCCTCCAAGAAAGCTACGAGCCGCGCTCGAGCTGCAGCACCGCCATGAACGCCTCCTGCGGCAGCTCGACGTTGCCCACTTGCTTCATGCGCTTCTTCCCCTCTTTCTGCTTCTCGAGGAGCTTGCGCTTGCGCGAGATGTCGCCGCCGTAGCACTTCGCCAGCACGTTCTTGCGCATGGCCCTCACCGTCTCGCGCGCCACGATCTTGTTGCCGATCGCCGCCTGGATCGGCACGTCGAACATCTGCCGCGGAATGACTTCGCGCAGTTTCTCGGCCAGCAGCCTGCCCCACAGCGGCGCCTTGTCGCGGTGGATGATGAACGACAGCGCGTCCACCGACTCGCCATTCAACAATATGTCCAGCTTGACTAGATCGCCCTCGCGATACCCGATGAGCTCGTAGTCCATGCTCGCATAACCCTTGGTGCGCGACTTCAACTGGTCGAAGAAGTCGATGATCACCTCGGCCAACGGCAGCTCGTACGAGAACAGCACGCGCTGCGGCGACAGATAGTCCATCGACAGCATCGTGCCGCGCCGCGACTGGCACAGGTCCATGATCGCCCCGACGTACTCCGCCGGCGTGATGATCGAGCAGCGCACGTACGGCTCTTCCAGGCGCGCGATCTCCGTCGGCGGCGGCAGTTTGGCCGGGTTGTCGATCGACAGCTCCTCACCGCTCGTCGCTAGGACGTGATACACCACCGACGGCGACGTCGCGATAAGCGAGATGCCGTACTCGCGCTCGAGCCGCTCCTGCACGATCTCCATGTGCAGCAAGCCGAGGAAGCCGCACCGAAACCCGAAGCCCAGCGCGATGGACGACTCCGGCTCGAACGACAACGAAGCATCGTTCAGCTTCAATTTCTCCAGCGCGTCGCGCAGCTCGCCGTAGTCCGCCCCTTCATTAGGATACAAGCCGCAGAACACCATCGGCGTGACCTTGCGATAGCCCGGCAGCGGCACGTGCGCCGGCGACGCCGCATCGGTCAGCGTATCGCCGACCCCGATCTCCGACAGCGACTTGATATTGGCGATGACATACCCGACCTCGCCCAGATCCAGCTGCTCGGACGGCTGCATCGACGGCCGGAACTTGCCGACCTCGATGACCTCGAACACCTTGTCCGCCGCCATCGAGCGGATCTTCATGCCGCCGCGCATCACGCCGTCCGCCACCCGCACGTAGCAGATCACGCCGCGATACGCGTCGTAATGCGAGTCGAACACCAGCGCACGCAGATGCTCAGCCCCTCCCTTGGGCGCCGGCACCCAGCGCACGATCGCCTCGAGGATCTCCTTGGTGCCGATGCCCTCCTTGGCCGAGGCCAAGATGCAGCGCGAGCGCTCGATCGCCAACGTCTCCTCGACGTCGCGGATCACCGCCTCAGGCTCGGCCGACGGCAGATCGATCTTATTGATGACCGGAATGATCTCGAGCTTGGCTTCGTCCGCCAAATAGAAATTCGCCAGCGTCTGCGCCTCGATGCCCTGCGCGGCGTCGATCACCAGCAGCGCCCCCTCGCACGCCGACATCGAGCGCGACACCTCATATGTGAAGTCGACGTGCCCCGGCGTGTCGATGAGGTTGAGCTCGTACAGCTCGCCGTCGTCGGCGCGGTACAGCAGCGTCACCGGATGCGCCTTGATCGTGATGCCGCGCTCGCGCTCCAGATCCATCGAGTCCAGCACTTGGTCGGACATATCGCGCGCCGCCATCGCACCGGTCATCTCGAGCAGCCGGTCCGAAAGCGTCGTCTTGCCATGGTCGATGTGCGCGGTGATGCAGAAATTGCGCACGAGCGCGTTCGTGCGCTGCGCCCCGGCGCGATGGGTCATGCGGAAATCAATCGGGAGACGTTAGCCACGTCTCCCGCGTTCGCTACGGTCACGCGACTATCTTATCGCAACGCGGCCAGCATCGCCGGCGTCGGTCCGACCGACCCGGACAAGAACGGCACCGGATTGATCGGCCGGCCGTCTACGTGCACCTCGTAGTGCACGTGCGGCCCGGTCGCAAACCCGGTCGAACCGAGGCGCGCGATCAGCTGACCCTTATGCACGAATTGGCCCGGCGAGACGAGCGCGGCCGAATTGTGCCCATACCACGTCACGTAGCCATTGCCATGATCGATGGCGATCTTGATCCCGAAGCCGCCATCCCAACCAGCTTCGACGACGGTCCCGGCGGCGGTCGCGATGACCGGCGCGCCGTAGAAATTGACGATGTCGACGCCCGAGTGGAACCCGTAATCCGGGTACGAGCGGAAACCGAAGCCCGACGAGATCGAACCGTCGGTGGGCCAGATCGATGGGATCGCCTCCAGCATGCGCTGGTACGCAAGCGTCGCCTCTTCGCGCGCCTGCGCCTGCAAGAACGCCTCATCTTTGAGCTTGACGGTATCGGAGTACACGCGGTCGAGTCCCACATCCAACAGCGCGAGATTGGCGGATTCGACCTGGAACGTCACGCCGCCGCGGCCGATGCCTAGCCAGGCCACTGCTTGCGTCCACCAGGGTCCATGGGCGGGCAGTGCCTCGCTGCTCGGCTCCATCAAAAGCATGGCGGTAGGTTTGGCGGGTTTGTTCTGGTCATTCGGTCTGTCGGCCGACTGGCCGCTGGGCTGACCGTTCGTAGTCGTTCCCACGCCGAGCGAGGGCGCCGTCAGACGTTTGATCTCCTGATGCTCGGCCTGGATCTCGTTGAGCTGTTTCCACATGTGGTTGGTCTGTCTGGAGAAATCGACCAGCTGCTGCTGCTGCGCCGCGGTCAAGCTCTGCAGCGCCCGCACTTTGGCCTCTTCGGCGCGCACCTGGGTGAAATGCTCGGTGAAGAACGCCGCGATGAGCACGACGATGCACGCCGCGAACAGCGCCAGATGACCATAGGTCAGCTCAAGCTTGTAGATCGAGCACGCGTCCTGCGGGATGATCTTGATGAGGACCCGCTTGCTCCACGCGTCCGAACTCTTGGCCAATCCGTTTCCTCCGCGTCATGTCCGCTGCCGCTTGGCGAGCGACACCGCGATCTCCAGGGCCCGCTGCTCTTCGACGCTCAAGTCCTTGTCGGTGACGAACTCGCGTACCGCCTTGGCGTAGCTCCGGACCTCCTCGCGCGAGTAGATGCTGGAGATCAGGAACCCGTTGCCACGGCCGTCAATGGCCGCTAAAGCGTACGACAGCTCCGAACCGACGTCGGCAAACGCGTTAAAGCGCACGAACCCAACGTGCTGCAGGGCACCGACAGAGGCCGCCTCGAGGGCAGCCACCCGGTTGCGCAGGTCGTCCAGGCTCCTCTTGTCTATCTCCGGGCCCGTCTTGGAAGCGGTGACCCCGGATGATCGGAACCTCGGCCGCGCAACGGCCCAATGATATATCGTCACAACGACGATCGAGCTTGCGGCGGCGATGAGAATGATAAAAAGAATTGCCGCGGCGCTCATACCCCCTGTGAGGGACGCGAAAGCGTCGCTCATAAGAAGGGCACCACCCTGCATTCGTACGCTGCCATGCCTGTCCTCCCGAAAACCGCTCTGCTGCTGTGTGATCCGTCCCACAGAACAAGCCGACCCCATGAAGGGGGCTCGAGCGCCGAGCGTGCCGCGGCACCCGAAAGATCCCACATGCCGCTGCTACCTTCCGGTCCTGACGGGGTTAGCGGGTTTTCGTCGCGCGGGTCCCGGCGCCGTCAACGCCCCCACGAAGATGGGGATCGGGTTCGGAGAGGGAGGGATTCGAACCCTCGAGACGGTTTTAGCGCCTACACGATTTCCAGTCGTGCCTGATCGACCACTCCAGCACCTCTCCGGATGCGTCGAAGCGGCGCCGCGCGCCGCTCTGCTTTGACAGTTCCAGCCGCGCCGGTGTCATCCTTGCATCGCGGGTCCGCGCGCGACTTGCGCGCACGTCCACGTGATGGATCCCGACACCGCCCCGCCGCGCTCGTCGCCGTTGCGCCCGTACAGGCTGCGATAATCCGTCAAGAGCGCGCGCCCGCTCTTGCCGCCATCCCCGATCGTCACCGTCACTTTGGTGTCAGGCCGTTCTTCCAATGTCGTGCCGTGCGGAAAACCCGGGCCTTGTGCCACATTGAGGATGACACCGGCCGCGCCGGTGTACGTGCCGTCGCCGTGAAAATCGGGGATGAGCACCTCGCCGCCGTCGATGAGCTGATCGGCGGCGAACGTCACGCTGTAGCCGTTGAGCAGCTTCGGACCCGGTTTGCCGATGTAGCATTGCCTGACGGCCGCATCGTGCGCGATCGTGATAACGCCGTGGATCTCGATGTGCGCTTGCGACGCGGGTGTCGGCGCCGACGTCGCGCCGCTTGCGCCGCGCGAATGCACGCCGCAACCGGGCGCGCACACGGCGGCCAGAAGCCCGAGCGCGACAAGCGTGCGGTGCATCCGGTCGTACCTTCTGGATCAGCGTTGAAGATCGAACGGAGAGGGTGGGATTTGAACCCACGAACGGGTATAAGCCGTTACTCGCTTTCGAGGCGAGCGCGATCAACCACTCTGCCACCTCTCCGCGGTTGATACGCTTGCGCTTCTGCCCGCGCGCGCAACCGCCCTTTGCAGGGCGGCATCGCTCACAGCTCGTCTGATACTCGGCGCCCGCGGAAAAACGCGCGCAGCATCTCGGCGGCTTCGTCCGCAAGCACGCCGCTGGTGACGCGCACGCGATGATTGAGGCGCGGATCGTCGATAAGATTGAACACGGAACCCGCGCCGCCGCCCTTGGGATCCGGACAGCCGAAGACCAGCCGGTCGATGCGCGCCGCCACGCACGCCGCCGCGCACATGACGCACGGCTCTTTGGTGACGTACAGCGTCGCTCCGCTCAACCGCCAGCCGCCACGCCGCGCAGAGGCCTGGCGCAACGCGACCATCTCCGCGTGCGCGGTCGGATCGTGATTGGCTTCCTTCTGATTGAATCCGACGGCCGCGATTTCGCCGTCCATCTCGATCACCGCGCCGACGGGCACGTCGCCGTGGCGCTGCGCGCTGCCTGCCAGCTCGAGCGCCTTGCGCATGAATGCGATATCGGTCTGCGTCTGGCCGGCGGTGTGCATCCTTATATGTGAATCCTACTGCGATGACCGCGCGCCCGAGTGGGCTCGAACCACCAACCCTCGGCTTCGGAGGCCGATACTCTATCCAATTGAGCTACGGGCGCGTGCTGTGCCTCGGGCAAGACTCGAACTTGCGACCAAGGGCTTATGAGTCCCCTGCTCTACCACTGAGCTACCGAGGCAAGTGAATCGCGCTCGGAGGGACTCGAACCCCCGACCTCCAGATTCGTAGTCTGGCATTCTAATCCAGCTGAACTACGAGCGCGTACGCGGCGGTCGAACCTATCGACCTGGTCCTGGCGGAGAGAGAGGGATTCGAACCCTCGATAGCGCCTTTACAGCACTATAACGGTTTAGCAAACCGCCGCCTTCAGCCAGCTCGGCCATCTCTCCTCGGGACGTCCGTCAGTGTACCACAGCAAGCGCTGCTGCTTCAAGCCGGGATGAGCCGGCGGATGATGCCGGACACCGCAAGCGCCGCATCCGGCCGGGCCAGCGCGCGCGCGCGCGCGCGCATCGCATCGAGCTGCCGCGCATCCGCCAACAGCCGATCCAACGCCGCCACCAGTTCGCGCGCGCTCTGCACGCGGATGCCGGTCCCGGCTTCCTCCAGATAGCGCGTGTTGCGCTCCTCTTGACCCGGCAGCGGGCGCAGCATGAGCAACGGCAGCTGGGCGGCAAGCGCTTCGGAGCTCGTCAACCCGCCGGGCTTGCTCACCAGCACATCCGCAGCCTGCATGTACTCGAACACGTTGCACACGAAACCGACGACCTTCACCGGATGTGATAGCGTGCGCGCCACATCTGCGACGCGGCGCTCTAGCGACGGATTCTTGCCGACCACCACGACGGTCTGCACCCGGTGCGCGAGACGGTCGATCCCCTGGATCGCGTTCTCGAGCGGGCCGATGCCCACGCCGCCGCCCATCACCAACAGCGTCGTGCGATCGGGCTCGAGCCCGAGCTTGCGGCGCACCGCCTGCTTGTCGTGGTCCTGTCCGAAGCGCGCGTCGATCGGGATGCCGGTCACGGTGATGCGCTCCTGGCGCACGCCGCGCGAAACGAGCGCTTGACGCATCGCGGGCGTCGCGACCGCGTACGCATCGATGTTGCGATGGATCCAAAACGGATGCACGACGAAATCGGTGACGACTCCCACGACAGCCGGCGCATCGCGGAACTCGCGCTTGTATTCGGCCATCACGCCGCACGGGAACGCGTGCGTGCACACCACGACGTCGGGCTCGAGCTCGGCGACGTACTGGCGCAGATTGAGCGCCGTGTAGCGGTGCAGCCATTTCTTGAAGGCGGACACTTTGGTGGCGCGTTCGGCCTGGTCGTAGATGAGCCCGTAGAGCTGCGGCAGCACCTTGACCATGCCGATGTATCCGTTGCTCGCCACGCGGTGAAAATATTCCGACGCATACCGATACGAGTCCACGACCTCGCAGCCGCAGCCAGGGTCGCTCGCCTGCAACGCGTTGCACACCGCCTGCGCCGCGGCGGTGTGGCCCTCGCCGACGCTGGCGGACAGGAAGAGCACGCGCGGCGCGCGCGTGCGCCGCGGGCGAACCCGCGTCTCAAGCTGCAGTGCTATGGTCCGTCTCCCGCCTGTGCGTCGTCGGCGTGCTCCAAAAATCCGTTGAGCACTTCTTGCGCGAGCGCCTCGTCATCCAGCAGGCGGCCGTAGATGTCGGCTACGACGAATTCGTCATCGGACTCACAGTAGCACACGGCGTACTTGGCCTCGGCTTCGTCTTCGCCGATCAGCGCGACGACCTCGAACTCCAGCTCGCGGGTCGGCGCATCGGCCTGCTCCCCGGTCCTGGCAGCGACGATGATGGTGTCCTCAAGCTCGACACGCGTCGCCGTATGTTGAGTGCCATTCTGCACGGTGGCGACGGGTTCACCGGGCCCAGAGCCCGCGCCTCTAATGAAGGTAGCGTCGCACCGCCGCGTTCTGCTCGTCAAGGGTTTTCGAGAAATGATGGTGCCCGTTGCCTGCGTAGACATAATAGAGATAGTCCGTGTGCTGCGGATCGAACGCGGCCGCGATGGACTTGGCGCCGGGATTGGCGATCGGCGTCGGCGGCAGCCCGGTGTGCGTGTACGTGTTGTACGGGCTGTCGATATCGAGATCGCTGTAATGCAAGACGGCCTTATGCTCGGGCAACGCGTACTCGATCGTCGCATCCACTTCGAGCGGCATGCCGCGCTTGAGCCTGTTGTAATAGACCCCCGCCATCAGCCGGCGCTCCGAATCGACCTTCGCTTCGCGCTCGATGAGCGACGCCAGCGTGATGACCTGAGGCACGCTCAAACCCAAGTGGCGGGCCGTGCGTTCGTAATCCTTGGGGAGCTTGCGCCGGAACTGGTCGGTCATCAGCATCGCCACATCCTGCGCGCTCGAACCGCGCCGGACTTGATAGGTATCGGGATACAGATAGCCTTCAAGCCCGCGCGTCAGCGAGCCGCCGAGCAGCATGCTGGTATGCTCTGCGACGTCCTCAAACGCTGACGCGGACACGATCTGCGCCGCATCGAGCCGGTGCGCGATCTCGCGCGCCGTGTAGCCCTCGGGAACGGTCACCCAGGCGACGGGCGGTTTGCCGCCTGCCGCGAGCAGGTCGACGACGCGCGCCATGGTGACATGCGCCGGGAAGTCGTACTGCGCGGCGTCGACCTTCGCTGCGATGCCGCGTGCGGCCGCATAGTATTTCAACAACGAAGCCGAGCGCACCACGCCGGCCGCGCGCAGCTCCTGCGCGATCTGTCCGATGCCGAAGCCTGGCGGCACATCGACGCTGACCGGCGCCTGCGGCAGCGAGGAGTCGCCCTCGATCAGCCAGCCGAGGACTCCGAGCGCGAGGGCGATGACAGCGGCAAGGCCGATGGCGACCGCCGCGACCCAGCGCGTCTTCACGCTTGACCGCCGCTCCGGCGCCGCGCGGCTCGATATGACTCGAGGATCTCGACAGCCGCAAAACGATCGACGAGCTCGCGCCGTCGGGCGCCGCTCATCTGCGCGCCGCGCAGCTTGGCATCGGCGGCCGCGCTCGTGAGGCGCTCGTCGACCGCGACCACGTCGCCCTCGAATCCGGCGCGCAGCGCTGCGATGAACGTATCCATCTTCTCGGCCGCAGGGCCGCGCTGTCCGTCGAGGCGCAACGGATAGCCTACCACGATGGTGTGGGCGTCGCGCTCGCGCGCCAATGCCGCAATGGCCGCCACATCCTTCTCCCGCGACGTGTGCGCGAGCGTGGTGACCGGCAATGCCGGAAGCTCGAGGCTTTCGCACACCGCGATGCCGATACGCACGCTGCCGACGTCGACGGCGAGAATGGCGCCCTTCATCGCGATGCGCTCTTCGAAGACCGACGCCGCTGCCGCTGCGAGTCGTCGATCGAGAGCGCCCTCGAGCGGCGCCCAAGCTGATACTCGACGAACGGCCTGGTAAGCCGGCGCACCTGCGCGACGTCGGGGATGTCTTGGAGCGAGCGCAGCGGCGCGGCGCGCAGCACGCGCAAAAGGGCCAGTTCGCCGCTGCTCACCGAATAGGTCTGACCCGAGGCGCCCGAGCCTATCGCAGAGTCCTCGATGCTGCAGCGCGCGCATATCAGGCCGCCCGATGCCGGGGATAGACGCGCGCGTCCGCCCGCGAGCGGGCGGTTGCCCAGCGGCGTGCCGCACCGCGCGCACGCGTCAAGCTCGGGCGCGAGCCCAAAAGCGCCAAGCAGGCGCAGATCCACCGCAGGTGCGAGCGCAGCGGGCTGCACGCCCGCGCCGATCGCGTCGCGCAATTCGCAGAGCAGATCGAAGATGTCCGGCACGGCGAGATCCGGCTCGCACAACGCGTCGACGATCTCTGCGGCATACGAGGCCAACGCGAATGCGTCGGGTTCGACGAGGCGCTCCCAGACGCTGGGTTGTGGGCGGTCGAATGAATTCGACCGCTCCATGCGCGGACCGGGGATAGAGCGGGCGCCGGTCACGACGTCGAGACTGCGGCCGCTATGCAGCGACAGCCACACGCGGTTGAAGAAATCGAGCCGCGCGCCGAAACGGCTGCCGGTCTTGCGCGACCCTTTGGCGACGGCATGGAGCTTGCCGCGCTCGCGAGAGAAGAGCGTGAGTATGCGATCCGCCTCGCCCAGCGGGCGCAGACGGAGCACGACGGCTTCGACGGAGTATGATTTCATGATAAAGAAAGAACGGTCGAATAAATTCGACCGCTCCATGGCGGGGCCTTTGGCGTTAGCGCGCTGCCAGCTCCATCTCGCTTTGCACCGTCGACTCCATGGCCTTGCCGGTGAGCGGGGTCGGCATCAGATCGCGCATCCGGAACTTTTCGTACGAGCCGTCCGGGCGGCACCGGATCACGAGCAGATCGGGCGAGAACTCTGCGAGCACTTGGCGGCACGCTCCGCACGGTACGAGTCCGCCAGGACTATCTCCCGCAACGGCGATCGCGACGAACGAGCGGGCGCCAGCGGCGGCGGCGGCACCGACCGCGACGCGCTCGGCGCACATCGACAAACCGTACGACGGATTCTCGACGTTGGCGCCGGTGAAGACGCGTCCGTCGGCGGCGAGCAATGCGGCGCCGACGCGGAACTGCGAATACGGGGCGTACGCGAAGAGCCAGGTCTCCCACGCTTTTTGCGCGAGCGCGCTGATGCGGTTCTCATTGAGCCTTGGCACCGGTGGGCCTCCTCGGTCGTGCGTCAGGTATGTCGGTTGGCCGGCTTCATACTCCGCTCGGAGTCGGTCGCGGCGGCTGCTCCGTTGGTCGGCCCAGCCTTCTTTATGCGGACCGAACGCAACCTTCTTCCGGCGGTTTCTTCGACCACAAGAGTCACACCGGGTGCGAGGGATATCTCATCCCCGGGCAACGGGACACGTCCGAACTGACCGAACGCATAGCCGCCTATGCTCTCGAAATCCTCGGTCGGCAGGTGCAGCCCGAGCTCTTCATTGACGTCCTCGATGCTCATGCGGGCGTCCACCACCGCGTCGCCATCGGCCAGGTGTTTGATTTCTGCCGGCGTGTCATGCTCCCCGACGTCGTACTCGTCCATGATCTCGCCGACGATCTCTTCGAGCAGGTCCTCCATCGTGACCAGGCCGGCCGTGCCGCCGTACTCGTCCACGACGATGGCCACCGAGACTTTCTCCGCCTGCATCTCGCGTATGAGCTCGTCGACTTTCTTGGTCTCCGGAATAGCTTTGACGGGGCGCATCAGTTCGCGCAGCGGCTTGGACAACTCGCCGCGGCTGAGCGCGACCAGCAGCTCGCGGTCGTGCACGACGCCGATGATATGGTCGATGTTGCCTTCGTAGACCGGCAGCTTCGAATAGCCTTCTTTGATCGCCAGTTCCACGCCGGCCGAGGCAGGGCCGTTCGCATCCGCGCATACGATGTCGATGCGCGGGGTCATCACTTCGCTCACCGCGGTGTCGCCGAGCTCGAAGATGGAGTGGATCATCTCCTTCTCCTCTTCCTCGATGACGCCGTGTGCTTCGCCCGCATTGACGAGCGCGCGGATGTCGTCTTCGGTCACGTACGGCCCGTGCGCTTTGGGATCGCCGCCGAACAATCGGATGATGCCGGAGGTCACGCCTACGAGCGCCCAGGTGACCGGCGCCAGCACGACGCGCATGCCGCGCAAGAACCAGGCCAGACGCGGCGCCCAGCGCATCGGATCCTGCACGGCGATCATCTTCGGCAGTATCTCGGCGAAGATCAACACGGCGAGCGTCATCACCACAGTGGCGACCAGCACCGGACTGGCCACGCCCAACTGGATCGCAAGCCAGGTCGCCACGGAATCCGCGGCGAGCAGCACGATGGTGTTGCCGATCAGCATGGTGGTGAGATAGCGGTTGCGGTCGTCGAGCAGCTCGGTGAGCGAGCGGCTCACGCTGTCGTCGGTGCGCTGCAGCAGGCGCAGCCGGCTCATGGCCAACAGCGCAGCTTCAGAGGCGCTGAAGAGCGCGGACAGGATGATGAGCGCGATGATGGCGAGCAGGCTGAACAGCCTAGGATCCGTCATGGACCTCCCGTCCATTCGCGGTCGAGCGGGCGTTATCCACCTGCGGCTTCAGCGGTGCCACAGCACGCTCGCGAAGAGGGCGAAACCGACGGCCAGCGCCGTCACACAGGCAAGGAGCACCGCTCCCGCAGCGGCGTGTTTTGCGGAGCGCGCGAGGGGCGATTCGACGGTCGACGCGCAGTCCACCGCGCGCTCGAGCGCCGTATTGAACAGCTCGGCGGCCAGCACGGCGCCGATCGTCAAGGCCAGCACCGCCCAGTGAATGGCGTCGAAACGCACGATGGCAGCGGCGATGACGGCGAGGGCGCCGAGCGCGACCTGGATGCGGATATTGCGCTGTTCGCGCACGGTGGTGGCGACGCCGTCGGCAGCATCGGCAAGCGCCCGGCTGAACGGCCGCTCAGCCATCGGCGGACAGCTCCTTGATGAGCCGGCGCGTCAAGCCGTGCATGCGCGCGGCCTCGCGGCGCTCGTGATGATCGTAGCCGCACAGATGCAGCGTGCCGTGCACGATCAACCGCAGCAGCTCCTCGCTCAGGGTGGCGTCGTAATCGCGCGCTTGGCGGCGCGCGGCGTCGACGGAGACGACCACGTCGCCGAACGGTTCACCCGGGCGTTCGCCGCCGCCGAGCTCGAATGAGAGCACGTCGGTCGGCACATCTTTGCCGCGATAGCGCCGGTTGAGCCGCCTGACGGCTTCATCGGTTGTCAGCACGAGCGTCACGTCACCGCGCACCTGCGGCGCCGCCGCCGCGAGGGTGTGCAAGACGGCGCGTTCGAAGCGGGCGGTGCGTTTGGGCGCCTTGCGTGCGCGGCGCACGTGCACGTGAGGGCCTTCATAGTTTGCCGCGCGCATACGCCTCGATGATGCGGCGGATGAGCGGATGGCGCACGACGTCGACCTCGGTGAGCTCGACGATCGACGTCTCCGGCACTCCCGCGAACAAGCGCTGCGCAGCGACCAAACCCGATTCGACCGCGGACGGCAGGTCGATCTGCGTCACGTCGCCGCAGACGAGCATGCGCGAACCCGCGCCGATGCGCGTGAGGAACATCTTCATCTGCTCGTTGGTCGTGTTCTGCGCTTCGTCGAGGACGATGAACGCATCGGCAAGGGTTCGCCCGCGCATGTACGCGAGCGGCGCGACTTCGATCTGCCCTCGCTCGACCGCGCGAGTGATGGCCTGCGGTTCGAGGATCTCGCCAAGCGCGTCGAAGAGCGGGCGCAGGTACGGGTCTACCTTTTCCTGGAGGTCGCCGGGCAAGAAGCCCAGTTTTTCTCCCGCCTCCACCGCCGGCCGCGACAGGACTATGCGCTGCACGCGACCAGCGCGCAGCGCCGCGAGCGCCAGCACGACCGCCAAGAACGTCTTACCCGTGCCCGCCGGCCCGATGGCGAACACCAGCGTGCGTTCCGCCGCCGCCTCGACCAAGGCGCGCTGGCCGGGAGTGCGGGGCCGGACCGGCCGGCCGCGCCGCGTGGTCGCCAGCGTGCCCTCGGCGCTTTCGCTTTCGAGCCCGTCGCGCGCGGCGCGCAACGCCAGCTCGACGTCGAGCGCGCTGACATCCGACCCGCTGCGCGCCGCTTTGATGAGCGTCTCAAGGGCCGCTGACGCGATCGCCACGCGGCCGGTTTCACCGGCCACGACGACCTCGTCGCCGTCGACGTGCAAGACGACGCCCGCGCCGCGCTCGAGATGGGTGAGGTTGCCGTCGAGTTCGCCGAACAGACGCACGCGGTCGTCGAGGCCGCGCAAGCTCATTCGCGTTTCGGACTGCGCCTGCGTCAACTGCTAACGCACGTCCTCGATCACCATCCGCCCGGCTGCATGGGTTCGCTGCGCAATCCCGCACATTGGCCGATGACCGCCGCCGCGACGATCGCGTAGGCCAGCCCGTCGGGCGTGGCGAGATGGGCGATTCGCGGGCTCGGCCCTGCGGGTGCTGGCGGCTGCGTTTGGGGCAGCGACATAGTCGACGGCATCGCGGTTTGGTCAACCATGTTGCTCAACGTGCCTGCCAAGTCGCCGAGCACTGTCTGGCGCGCGTTTTGCGCAGCGAGCACGAGCGGATCGTGCCCCATCGCCGCTGCCGGTTTCGCCGCCGCTGCCGCCGTTTGCGCGTCCATACGCGCCTGCATCTGCTGCGCTGCCGCCGCTGCGGCCGCTTGCGCTTGCGCGGCGATCGTCTGGACGGTATGCGCCAAGCGCTGGCCTTGCGGCGACTGCTCGGCCTCGTCCGCTTCTCCGTCGAGCGTTTGCGGTGCTTGCTGCGCCCTCCGCGACATCCGCCTCAACATCGGGGCGAGCGTGAGGATGAGCCAGCCGGCGACGAGGATGAACGCGACCCACGGAAAGGCCGCTTCGCTCAGCGGATGGACCAGACGAGCAAGCGCGAGCGCGTGCATCTACGAGCCGGACGAGGGAGGCGACGACGGAGGCGGGGTTAGCCCGCCGCTGCCGCCCGACTGTTGCGTTCCACCCGCGCCGGAGAGCGATTGGCGCATCTCGGTGTCGGCGAGCACGTTGCGCATCCGATAGTAATCCATCACGCCGAGATTGCCGCCGCGGAACGCGTCGGCGATGGCGGCCGGCACGAGCGCTTCCGCCTCGACCACTTTCGCGCGCATCGCTTGGGTCTGCGCCTTCATCTCCTGCTCTTGCGCCTGCGCGGCGTATTGGCGTTCGGCGGCCTTGGCCTGCGCGACGCGCCGGTCTGCCTCGGCTTGCGCGGTCTGCAGGTCGGCGCCGACGTTACGTCCGACGTCGACGTCGGCGATGTCGATCGACACGATCTCGAACGCCGTGCCGGCGTCAAGTCCTTTGGCGAGCACGGTCTTGGAGATATGGTCGGGGTTCTCGAGCACCTCTTTGTAGTTCTCGCTGCCGCCGATCGCCGCGACGACGCCCTCGCCCACGCGCGCGATGATCGTCGGCTCGCCGGCGCCGCCGACGTAGCGGTCCATGTTGGTGCGCACGGTGATGCGCGCCTTGACGTTGAGCTGGATGCCGTCTTTGGCTACGCCCTGGAAGATCGGCGTCTCGATGACCTTCGGATTGACCGAGGTCTGCACCGCGTCGAGCGGATTGCGGCCGGCGAGGTCGATCGCACAGGCGCGCTGCCATTCGAGCGGGATCTGCGCGCGCTGCGCCGCGATCAGCGCGAGCACCACGCGGTCGAGATGGCCGCCCGACAGATACTGTGCTTGCAGCTGCGAATCGTTCACATCGATGCCGGCCTTGCGCGCCATGATCAGCGAATCGACGATGACCGAGGGCGGAATGCCGATGACCCGCATGCGGAAGAGACTGAAGATGCCCAGCCGGACGCCTGCCGCCGCCGCGCGCACCCACAGTCCCAGCGGTACGTAGTACAAGAACACGAAGAACGCGATGATGAGCAGCAGCACGATGATGAACAGGCCGACGCTAATACCGAAAGTCATTGATGCTCCTTACGCTGCTCGCGTCACGAAGATGGTGGCGCCTTCGACCCGTGCGACGAGGATGCGGGTCTGCGCCGGGATGAAATCACCGTTGGTCTGGACCTGATAGCGGCTGCCGTCGATGGACGCGACGCCCGCCGGCCGCAGATAAGTCTCGGCCAGGCCCTGTTTGCCGACGAGATGATCGAGCGGCCGCGAGGTGACGTAGCCGGCCTCGACCGACTGCCCGCCGGCGAAGGCGATGCGCCGCACGAACGCGCTCTCCGGCAGCCAGCGCAGCAAGACGAAAAACACGATGATCGCCAGGGCCAGCGCGATCGAGGTGTAGACGATGCCGGTGAGCCAGAACGCGGCGCCGAACGCCATGACGATGCTGGTGAGGATCAGCAGCGCGCCGACCAGGCCCGAGATGCCGTGTCCGGGCAGCACGTGCAATTCGAAGAGCAGGGCGACGACGCCCAGCGCGAAAAGCGCGACGATGACCCAGTTCGACGCCCCGGCGATGATGTGGCCCCCGAAGAACAGGGCCAGCGCAGCGACGCCGATGATGCCCGCCACCAGATGCAGGGTCTGCATCTCGATGAACAGGCCCAGGAAGCCGATCGTGAGCAGTATGCCCGAGACGATCGGATCGGTGACGAACTGCGCGATGCGCTCGCCCAATGACGGCTCGGTCGTCGCCATCACGGCGCCGTGCACTCCGGCGGCTTCGAGCGCTGCGACCGGCGTGTCGGCTATGCCGTCCACGAACTTGAGCTTGCGCGCCTGTTCGGCGGACAGCGTCAGCAGATGGCCTTTCGTCTTGACGCCGGGCACGTCAAGCGAAGGGTCCACCATCGCGGCGGCGATCTGCGGATCGCGATGGTGCGCTTCGGCCAGCGACTGGAACTCGGCTTTGACCGCCGAGATCGCTTTCTCGCCGGCGGGCTGCGTCGTGCCGCCGCCGCCGATCAATACCGGCTCGGCGGCTCCCATGCTCGATTCGGGCGCCATGTAGATCTTGTCGCACGCGAGCGCGATCAACGCGCCGGCCGACCACGCTCGGTCCACGTACGCGATGGTGGTGAGTCCAGAGGTGCGCAGCGCGTCTTTGATGTCGTTGGCGTCGTCGACGACACCGCCGTCGGTCTTGATCTCGAGCAGCAGCACGCGTGCCCCATTGGCGTGCGCGTCGTCGATAGCGCGCTGGATGCGATGCGACATGCCGGCGTTGATCACGCCGTCGACCTGGACGACTTGCACTTTAGCGCTGGACTGGGTGACCGCCGCCGCAGCGAAACCGCCTGCGCCGAGCAGAACAGCGACCAGCGAGGCTAGCGCCATGTAGTGGCGCGATCTGCTCATGACTTGCCCGCCATGGCCGCTTTGACCGCCTCTTGGATCGCCTTGCCGTTGGCGCGTTTGCCGAGCACCGGCACGACCGCTTTCATCGCGTCGCCGAATTTCGCATCGGGGCCAAGACCCGCGAGGATGCCGGCGACCTCGCTCTTGAGCTGCTCGGGCGCCATTTCGGCCGGCAGATATTCCTTGAGGATCTCGCGTTCGCGCTTCTCTTTGTCCGCGAGCTCCATGCGGCCGGCTTTGGTGAACTCCTCGATCGAGTCTTCGCGCTGTTTGACCTGCTTGCGCATCACGTCTTCTTGCTCTTGCGGCGTGAGCGCCGCGTTGCGCTCGATGCGTTGGTAGCTCATGGCGGAAATCGCCATGCGAAGCGTGGCCATGCGGTCGGCGTCGCGCGCTTTCATCGCCGCTTTGAGGTCGTCGCCAAGGCGGTCGGCGATGCTCTTGTGTTCCATTGTCCGGATTGAATCATTAGGGGCGACCCTTGGTCGCCCCCTCTGTGCAGTGGGTTTGGCTACGAACGGCGCTTGCGCGCTGCGGCAGACTTCTTCTTGCGCCGCACGCTGGGTTTCTCATAGTGCTCGTGGCGACGCGCTTCAGCAAGCACGCCTGATTTCTGGCACATCTTCTTGAAGCGTTTGAGGGCGCTGTCGATCGATTCGTTGGGACCGACTCTCGTTTCCATATTGGGACACCCCCTTTTCGCTCTTTTAGACGCCGAATGCGGGCCCCAGGCCCGCACCGTTCGCTCCTGGGGGCACTATTCGTCGCCGGGCAAAACCCGCCCTTGCGAGCCGGCGCGACCAGGCCTGGGCGCGCTCAAGAACGGCGCCACCACATCGGGTCGCGCCCCGGGTGTCCCGCTGGGCGATTACTTCGTGACGGCGGAATGGAGCGCGTGAAGGTCCTCGAGCGTGTTGAGGGTCACCGCATCCTTCACGTCGCCGCGCTTGAGGCCCATCGCGGTCCGCATCTTAGCGGCGGTCTCATCGCCATGATGGTAACCGCGCACGTTCTCGTTGTGCTTGCGGATGGTCTCAGGATCGGTCTTGCCGTGCGCGACGACCCACTCTTCGAATTCGACGTATGTCGGCCGCTTTGACGCGACGAATGCGACGACTTCATCCTTCTTCAGGCCGAGATCGCTGATCGTCAGCTGATCGAAACCGGTGCCGCAAGCATCGTAGTCGTCGGGCAGCTTGCCGGCGGCGTCGAGCGTGAGCTTGGCCCAAAGGCGCGGCAAGTGGATGGCGCCCAGCGGCCCCGCTGTGCCGGAGCTGACCATCGGAATGACGTGAGTGCTCATATCCCTCTCTCCTTACGACGTGAACGAAAGGTCAATTCTGCGACGCCTGACTTGTCGAGTTCGCCCAGTCCGGCGGCGACCATCGCCGCGAACTGCTGCTCTGCCGCTTGCGCAAGGGGCAGCCGCAGCCCGGCCGCTCGAGCGAGCGCGAGCGCGATGCCGGAATCCTTGGCGGCATGTGCCGCCGAGAAATAGACGTCGTGCTCGCGATTCTGCATGTCCGCGCCGTCGGTCTCGAGGACGCGCGAGTTGGCGCCTGTCTGGGAGAACACCTCGCGCACCATGGCGAGCTCCAATCCGAGCGCGTCAGCAAGGCCGAGCCCTTCGGCGAGGCCTGCGGTGTTGATGTTCATGACCATGTTGACGAGCGCTTTGACTTTGGCCGCCGATCCGGCGGGTCCGATGTAGCGCAGCGACGAGCTCATCTGCTCGAGCATCGGACGCGCGCGCTCGAACGCCTCGCGCGAGCCGCCGCACATGAGATAGAGCGTGCCCTCGCGCGCCTGCGGGATCGAACTGGCCATGCAGGCTTCGAGCGATTGCGCGCCGGCGTCTGCGGCCGCCTTCTCGACGTCGACGTGCACGCCTGGCGAGACGGTCGCGCAGTTGACGAATAACCTGCCGCGCGCGCCGGACAGCAGGCTGTCATCGGAGCGCGCGAAGATCTCGCGCATGGCTGCGTCGTCGCTGACCACGGTGATGACGGTATCCGAAGCAGCTGTGACCGCTGCCAGCGAAGGCGCGGCCTGCGCGCCCAACTCGGCTGCGACCTGCGCGCCCACCTCCGGGCGCGCGTCGAACACCGCCGCGATCGGATACCCGACGTCTTTGAGCCGCCGGCCGATGTTGGCGCCCATGCGCCCCGCGCCGACGATTCCGACCTTCTGTTCGCTCATGTGCGCGTTCCCCGGGTTTTCCGAGCGCGAAGCCATGCGACGACGGCGGGGGCGTCCGCATCCGATGGGAACACCGGGTAGACGACGTGTTCGATCGTGCCGTCGATCGCGATCAAGCTCAGGCGTTTGATCAGGCGCTCGCCGTTGTACTCGAACGTCGGCAGACGCAGCGCGTCGGTCAGGCGATGCCGTTCGTCGCTGAGGACCGGGTACTCGAGTTCGAGGCGCGCCGCCATCTCCTGTTGGTACTCGCTGGTCTGCGTGGACAGGCCGAAGACCGCGGCGCCGAGCTCGCGCAGCTGTGCGTAACGGTCTCGGAAGGCGCAGTTCTGCGGCGTGCAACCGCGCGCACCCGGAATCGCATCCCAGTCCTTGGGCACTGGTACTCCCGGCTGGCCGGTGCGCGGATAGCAGTAGACCACGACGATCGGACTGTCGACGCGCGCCAGAGAGATCACGCCGCCGCGCGTCGACGCAAGCTCGACGTCAGGCAGACGCATGCCGCGCAGATGATCGGCTGCGCCGTCATCGACCGGCACCGGCAGATCCGCAGGCACGGTATGCAAGTGACGCTGTTCCATGTCTTCCTTCATCCCGGCGGCCACGCGAAATGCCGGCCGGATACGACGTGGACGTGAAGATGATACACGGTTTGGCCGGCCGCGGCCCCGTTGTTGATCACGACGCGGTAGCCACCCTCGGGGCCGCGCGCAGCGCCGAGATCTCCGGCGACTTTGAGCAGCCGCCCCAGCAGCGCCTCGCCGCCGTCGTTGACCGCGTCGGTAAGGGTGGCGTGATGCTCGCGCGGCACGACCAGGATATGATCGGGCGCGATCGGGCGGATGTCGGCGAACGCCACCACGTCGTCATCCTCGTACAGGAACGGCGTCACGATCTTGCGCGCGATGATATCGCAGAACACGCAGCCGTCGGCCATGGTCAATGCGCGATCCACAGGTCTTGGAACAGCTCGGCGCTGTCCGGGTGCGGCACGTAGCCTTTGACTTTGACGTTGAACGCGATCGGCGGGCTGGTGTGCACCAGCGGCACGCACGGCGCGCGATCGTGCACGATCGCGAGCGCCTGGTCGTACAGCGCGCTGCGTTTTGCCTTGTCGGTCACCAGCTGCGCCTGGGTGGTCAACTGATGGAACTGCTCATCTTTCCAGAAGCAGACGTTTTGCGCGCCCGGCGGGGTGGCCGAATCCTTGTCGAGCAGGACGTAAAGGAAATTGTCCGGGTCGCCGTTGTCCCCGCTCCAGCCATACAGCGCCATGTCCGCTTCGCCGTTCATGACGCGTTCCAGGTACGTGCCCCACTCGAACCCCTCAAGGGTCGCATTGATTCCGACCGCCTTGAGATCGGCTTGGATGGCCTCGGCGACGCGCTGCGGTTGGGGCAGATACGGCCGCGGCAGCGTCATGTACCACAAAGTGGTCGAAAAACCGGTCGGATAGCCGGCGCGCGCCAGCAGCGCGCGCGCTGCCGCCGGGTCGTACGGATAGGCGACCTTGACGCCGTGCGGCCAGATCGCCGCGGGCAGGAACTCGTCGGCGACATCGGCCTTCGGGTCATAGAAATTCTTGACGATCGCCTTGGCGTCGATCGCCTCGTTGATCGCCCGGCGCACGAGCACGTTGTCGAACGGTTTCTTGCCGTTGTTGAGCGCTAAGTACATCACGTTGTTGGGCGGCATATGGTAGAGCACCAGGTTATGGTCCTGCGCGATGCGCGGCAGGTCGTTGGGCTGCGGATATTCCCAGCCGTCGATCTCCCCCTTCTGCAGCGCGATCAGGCTTGAGGCGGCATCCGGTATATCGCGCAGGATGACCGTGCCGATGCGCGGTTTGCGCCCCCAATATCCGTCGAACGCCTTGAGCGTGATGTGGTCGTCCTTGACCCACTCGACCACCTGATAGGGACCGGTCCCCACCGGTTCGCGGAAGTAGTCCTCGCCTTTGCTCTTCATCGCCGCCGGCGACGACATGGCGAACGAAGGCATCGCCAGGTTCGCGAGCATCGGCGCGAGCGGCTTGGTCAGGACGATCTGCACTTTGTCGGGCGCCAGCACGCGCACGTCGGCGATGACGCCGGGGAAACCGCCGAACTGGCTCTCGTAGTACGAATAGTCGCCCGGCAGCGATAGATGCAAGGGATCCTTCTTGAGCCGCCAGCGGTCGAAGTTGACCTTCACGGCGGCGGCGTCAAAGGCGGTGCCGTCTTGGAACTTGACACCGCGGCGAAGCGTGAACGTCCATATCTTGCCATCCGGCGACGTGGTCCACGAGGTCGCCAGCGAAGGACGGATCTCGAACGAGCCGCTGCCATAGGCCGTAAGGCCCTCCATCGTGGCGCGCGCGACGTTGAGCGACATGCCGTCGGTCACCACGGCCGGATCGAGCTTGACCGCGTCCTTGTTGCGCCCGAAGACCAGCGTCGACGTGTCTTGCTTGGGCGCGCTGCAGCCCGCCGCGAGCACCGCAGCTACGGCAGCGCACGCAACGGCGCGCGCAAGACGATCGGCGAGCGGGTGGCGCATCAGTTGCTGGATATGACGAACGACCACGAATAATCCAGCGCGTTGCCGGCGACGTCGGCTCCTCTGACCCTCACGGAGATCTGGCCCTGATGCAAGTCGGATGCCGGGAAGTACGAGATGAAACCGCCGGTACGCGTCGCTTGTGAAGTGACGTCCTTGCCGTCGACGAGGAGCTGCAGGCTGCCGGCATCCATGCCCTTGCCGCCCAACGTCTCGAACGTGACGTAGATGCTGGGCCGCAGCGTATTGATGCGCGCACCGCTGCCCGGTGCGGTCTCCTTCACCTGAGGCGGCTCGGTGATGATGTTGAGCGGGTCCGGTCCGACCGCGTGCGCGCTTTGGCCGGCTTTGATGAGGGTCACCAAGATCGGCGCATCCACCAGGTTGGTGCCGACCTGCACGACATACGAGCCCTCGTAATGGCCCGGCCGCACTTCGCGCATCGGCGCCGCCACCACCACGTTGCTCAGATCGAACGTGGCAGTGCCGCCCGGCGTGCCGTCAAAGGCGATGTCGACCGACTGGCCCAGGTGTAACGGGTGATCGGTATTCGCGGTGACGCCGCTGATGGAAAGCGCGTTCGCAGCGACGGTCGTGCCTGGAGTCGCTGGGATCGCCGACGGCGTTGCGCCGCCTGGCGGCGCAGGTGTGAACGCCACGACTTGGCGCACTTTACCGGTCCGTGGATCCGAGCGCACCGTGACGATGTCGCCCGCGTGCACGTCGGCAAGCGTCGCGGTCCGCCCGTCGACGGCGATGCTCGTCGAACTGTCGACGGAGAACACGCGGCCGTTGGCCAGGACCATGTTCTGGCCGGCCACGCTGGTCACGGTGCCGCTCGCGCCGGAGAACACGTCGGCCATCGAGAGCACGCGCCCTTGCACGTCAAGCGTGGCGATCAGCGTATCGCCCGGCTTGACCTGGGCGAGCGTGCCGTCACCAGCGACCGCGCCATGGGTGTCGCGGAACTGGACCTTGGTGGTCGGCGGAACGGTGATGGTATACGACATGCCTTTGACGTCGATGTCGACCGATGGCACGTCAGCGTCCGGCGAGACGCTTGTGACCGTGCCTTCGAGCGTGTTGTTGGAGCGTACCGGCGGCGGCGTCGGCCCGTTGGCAGGACCGCTCTGATCCGCGAGCGCGAGATCGATCTCGTGCTTGGACGCGTCCGTACGCAACGATGCGCCCAACGCAGAGGCGAGGCCGCGCAGCGGCAACATCACCTTGCCGTTGATGGTCTGCGCCGGCGCTTCGATCTTGTGCGGCTGGCCGTTCACGATCACCGTCGGATCGTCGATGCGGAAGACGAGTTGCACGAGCACCGTCGTCACGGTCACCTGCTTGGTCTTGCCGTCGTAGCGGATGTCCGCGCCGAGCGCCTCCCCGACGGGGCGCAGTGCGACATACGTACGGCCGCCGACCGAAGCGACCGCGTCGGCCGGCAAATGCGTGCCATTGACGACGATCGAGTCGCCCGCTGCGGCGGTCGGCAGCGCTGTCGACACGATAGTCAACGCCGCAACTGCGCCTATGAGACCGGCACCGGCAGATCTTAGCGCGCGAGACATTCGCGATAGACCCCAGCGGTGAGTCGCGCCGTCTGCGACCAGGAATATGCGGAGGCGCGCCGCCGCCCGCGCTCGCGCAGCGCCTCGACGTCGGCGCCGCCGGCGAGCACGAGCTCGACGGCGCGCGTCAGCGCCGTCACATCGCGCACGGGGAACGTCAGCGCCGCATCTCCGGCGACTTCGAGCAGCGCAGGCGTCTGCGCGACGATGACCGGCGCGCCCGCCGCCATACCCTCTAATACCGACAAGCCAAAACCTTCATACGACGAGGGCTGCACGGTGGCCGCGCAGCCTGCATACAACTCGACGAGTTCTTCTTCTGATACGTGTCCGGCCCGCACAATTCTGCCGCCCCTTTTCGTGTACCTATCGAGGTCGAACGCGAACGGCATGCTTTCCGTCAAGACGAGATCGCAGGCGCCTTGGACTTCCTGCCAGGCGGCCGCCAGCGTCTCAAGGTTCTTGTGCTCGCGATGATTACCCGCGTAGAAGATGTACGGTGCACGCAGCTCGAGGCGCGCTCGCACTCGCTTGGCTGCCTGCTCCCGTTCGGACGCGTCGAGCGCGAAGCGCTCGCTGACGCCGAGCGGCACGATCCGCACCGCAGCGGCGTCCACGCCGAGAAAGCGCTCCAGATCCGGCACCGTCGCCGCCGCGTCCGTGATCACCGCGCTTGCGCCGCGCGCGACCGGGCCCGCGACGAACTCATAATATGGGCGCACCTTCCATTTGAAGTAGTGCGGGAAGCGCCGGTGGATCAGATCGTGGATCGTGTAGACGTAGGGTGTCGGGGTCCATCGCGGCGCGTAGACCGACATCAGATGGGTCAGCGATGCGTTGCGCCGCAGCCGGCGCAGCAGCCCCGCATACCCGAGCTGCTCGCCGAGCGATCCGTTCACGGCAAGACGCTCGGGGATATGAATCGTTCCGACGTCGCCGCCGGTATCGAGCTTCACGTTCGACACGATGGTGAACGACAGATCGGGTGCGGCATCGGGCAAGCGCGCGGCAAGCTCGCGCACGTACGTGATCATCCCGACGGACATCTGCTTCGTGACGCGCGCGTCGAGGATGATGTGCGGCGCGCTCACGCCGGCGGACTCGCGCCGCGCCGCAGCGCTTTGGCGGCCACAGCGACCGGATAGAGCGCGCTGAACCAAGCGATGTAGGCGCCGCGCCAGCCATCCGCAATGGCACCGCGAACGAACAGCAGCCACAGAGCCCGCAAGGGCGCCAGCATCGCGAGGCCGGCAAGCGACAACGCATCAGGTTCCGAGGCAGATGCTTCGATGCTGGTGTAACGATCGAACTTGGCGCGGTACCGCGCGAGGTCGTCATAGGAATGATGATCGAGGGGAGCGTCGAGCCGCGCGCTTGCGCCACGCACCGTCCAGGTCTCATGAAGCGCGGCGTCGCCGCTATGGCGCGCTTGGATGCCGACGCGCCCGGTGCGGAACAAGCGGATCAGGCGGTCGGGCCACCAGCCCGCGCCGCGGATCCAGGCGCCGCAAAAATAATTGCGCCGCGGCACCGAGTAGGCGACCACGTCGTCGGGGGGATCCGCGCGCGCGATCTCCAGCGCCAGCTCCGGCGTCACCCGTTCGTCGGCGTCGAGCATGAAGGTCCAGAGCGTGTCCACCAGCGCGGCCGCGTCCAGCCGCGTCTGGGCAAAGCCTCGCCACTGCCCGTCGACGACTCGCGCACCGCGGGCGCTCGCCAGTGCCGGCGTGCCGTCGGCGGACGCAGAATCATAGACCAGCGCCTTTGCGCCAGACGGCAGCGACGCGAGACAATCGCCGATGCGCGCGGCTTCGTTCTTCGTCAGGACGACGAACGTGATCTGGGAGACGTCCACAATCAATAGCGGCGCGTCGTCGAAAAACGCGCTCTTCCTTGCTTGAGCTAGCGGCTACGCGCCGATGCGGGCCTGGGCCTGCTCCGCCATCGGCTGCTGCTGCCGGTGCGCGTATTCGATGCACGCGCGCATGAAGCCGGCGTACAACGGCGCCGGCCGGGTCGGGCGCGACTTGTATTCGGGGTGCGCCTGCGTGCCCAAGAAGAACGGATGGCCCGGCAATTCGATCATCTCGACGAGATTGGCGGCCAGATACTGCCCGGATATCACCATGCCGTGGCGCTCGAACACCTCGCGGTATTGGTTGTTGAACTCGAAGCGGTGGCGATGGCGTTCGCTGATCTCTTCGTGCTCGTACAGGCGATGGGCAAGCGAACCTGGCGTGAGGTGGCACGGGTACGCGCCCAAGCGCATCGTGCCGCCCATGGTCTGCAGATTGCGCTGGTTCTCCATGAAATCGATCACCGGATGCGGCGTCTCGGGCTCGACCTCGCGCGTGTGCGCTTCGTCCAAGCCGCACACATTGCGCGCGAACTCGACGCACGCCAGCTGCATCCCGTAACAGATCCCCAGGAACGGCACGCCGGCCTCGCGCGCATAGCGGATGGCGGCGAGCTTGCCCTTGATACCGCGCGCGCCGAAGCCGGGCGCAACCAAGATCCCGCTCGCGCCGGCGAGCACGTCGAGACCGCGCTCTTCGAGCGCCTCGGAATCGACGCGCAATACTTCGACCGCTGCGTTGTGCGCGACGCCTGCGTGATAGAGCGCTTCGTTGATCGAGATATACGCGTCTTTGAGCTCGACGTACTTGCCCACCAGCGCGACCCGCACCGTCTCTTTGGGCCGCTGGATGCGGCGCACCATCGCACGCCACTCATCGAGATCGGCCTGGCGCTCGCCCAGCCCGAGCTTGCGGCAGGCGAGCTCCGCCAACCCTTCGGCTTCGAGATTGAGCGGCACTTGGTAGATGCTCTGCGCATCCGCCGATTGCACGACCGCGCTCGGCTTGACGTCGCAGAACAGCGCGATCTTCTGCTTGATCTCGGGCGTGAGCGGATACTCGGTGCGGCACACGATCGCGTCCGGCGAGATGCCGATGCCGCGCAGCTCGCGCACCGAATGCTGGGTCGGCTTGGTCTTGAGCTCGTCTGCGGCGCCGAGGTGCGGGACCAGCGTCAGGTGCACGTACATGACGTTGTCATCGCCGACGTCCTGCCTGAACTGCCTGATCGCTTCGAGGAACGGCAGCGACTCGATATCGCCGACCGTGCCGCCGACTTCGACGATGCACACCTGTGCGTCACCGGCCTGAGCGACGCGCTTGATGCGGTCCTTGATCTCGTTGGTGATGTGCGGGATGACCTGGACGGTCGCGCCCAGATAATCGCCGCGGCGCTCCTTGTCAATGACCGCGCCGTAGATCTGGCCCGTGGTCACGTTGTGCAGGCGGCTGAGGTTCTCGTCGATGAAACGCTCGTAGTGTCCGAGATCCAGGTCGGTCTCGGCGCCGTCCTCGGTCACGAAGACCTCGCCGTGCTGATACGGGTTCATCGTGCCGGCGTCGACGTTGATGTAGGGATCGAGCTTTTGGCTGGTCACCGCGATGCCGCGGCTCTTGAGCAGCCGGCCCAGGGAGGCCGCCGCGATGCCCTTGCCCAGCGACGAGGCGACGCCGCCGGTGAAGAAGATGTACTTGGTCACGAGGTTCTCGGTCGAGTGAACTCGACCGCTCCATTCGTAACGAAGAACCAGGTCGGTGGACGACCTGGTTCTGAGGTTGCTTTTGCGGGGGCTGCGCCCTTGCGCGTCGCCAGCGGCGATGCGGTCCGGCTCAAGAACTCCGGAATCCGGACGCAGGTCATGTACTTGTCGATTCGTCCGGCCTGAGTGAACTCCTGCCCCCATCGCGCGCGGCCTCGCCGAGCCAATCGCGAGGCGTGAAAAAGGCGAGCGCCTGCGCTTCGCGGCTGTCCGGCGCGGGCTGCCAGGCGTACTCCCAGCGCGCGATCGGCGGCAGCGACATCAAGATCGACTCAGTGCGGCCCTTGGTGGCCAACCCGAACGACGTGCCGCGGTCGTAGACGAGGTTGAATTCGACGTAGCGTCCGCGCCGCAGCGCTTGGAAATAGCGTTCGGTGTCGCCGAAAGGCTGATCGCGGCGGCGTTGCGCGATGGGCGCGTACGCCGGCATGAACGTATCGCCGCAATCCACCGAAAACGCGAGCAGCTTTTCGAGATCGCCGTGCAGATCGTCAAAGAAGATCCCGCCGACGCCGCGCGTCTCGTTGCGATGCGGCAAATAGAAGTATTCGTCGCACCAGCGTTTGAAGCGCGGATAATAGGACGGATCGTGCTTGTCGCACACGGCCTTCCAGGCGGCGTGGAACGCCACCGCGTCCTCAACCGTCGGATAGATCGGCGTCAGGTCGGAGCCGCCTCCGAACCAGGCGCGCTCACCGCGTTCGAGATAGCGGAAATTGGCATGCACCGCCGGCACGTAGGGATTGCGGGGATGCAGCACCAGCGACGTGCCGGTGGCGTGGAATTCGCGTTCGGTCCCGCCGAGCCGGCTCAACGCCTCATCGTCGAGGCGTCCCCAGACGGCGGACCAGCTCACGCCGCCTTTCTCGAAGAGATCGCCGTCGGCGATCGTGGCCGTATGTCCGCCGCCGCCACCCGGACGATCCCAGGCGTCGAGGCGGAATTTTGCGCGGCCGTCGAGCTCTTCAAGCTGTTCGCATAATCGCGATTGCAGCGCCCGGAACTGCGCCTGGGCGCGCAATCCGAACGCGCTGAAATTCTGCTCGATCATGCGACCAGCACCATGCGTTCGCGACCGCCGATGTCGTGGCGGATGCTCACGGTACGATCCGGGAATGCAGCGCTTGCCGTTGTGGCGAGATCCGCCGCCGTAGCAGGGCCGCATTCGCAGTAGACGCGTCCGCCCTGGAGTAAGTGCCGCGGCGCTTCTTGGAACATGCGCCGGTAGACGTCTAATCCGTCCAGGCCGGCGTCAAGAGCAAGCGCCGGCTCGTAGGCGCGGACACCGGGCGCCAGCTCGGGATCGCCATCGCGCACGTAGGGCAGATTGGCGACGATCGCATCGAAGCGGCGATCGCGCTCGAGAGGCTCGAAGAGGTCGCCGTGGACGAGTTCGATGCGTTCACCGAGCGCGAAACGGGCGACATTCTCGGCGGCGACCTGCAGCGCGCCTATGCTGACGTCGGTCGCGACGACGGCCGCATTCGGGAGCATGTCTGCGAGCGCGCAGGCGATGGCGCCGCTGCCGGTGCCGAGGTCGAGGATATCGGGTTCGCGGCCGCGCCAATCCTCGACGACCGCCAGCACGAGCTCTTCGGTCTCGGGGCGAGGCACGAGCACGCGCCGATCAACGGCGACGCGCAGCCCGCAGAATTCCTTGAAACCCACCAAGTACGCCACCGGTTCGCCGGCCGCGCGCCGGCTCGTCAGCGCCTCGAGTTCTTCGCGGCGGCGCGCGGGAAGGCGATGTTCCCCGTACGCCACGATCGCAGAAGCATCAAGACCGGTCACGTGGCTCGCCAGGACGCGCGCGTCGAGCCAGGGCGTATCGGACACGCCGATGAGGCGGCGGCGGCACAGCTCGACCGCTGCGGCGATCGTGTCGGCCGCAACGCGGTGAAAGCGACGCTCAGGCGACCGCATCGCCGCCCAGGGCGCGCCGTTCTTCATCGGTGAGCAAGGCTTCCACCACCGCGTCGAGGTCGCCGGCGAGGATCGACTTGAGGTTGCCCGTCGAAAAGCCGATGCGGTGATCGGTCAGGCGGTCCTGCGGGAAATTGTAGGTGCGGATCTTCTCGCTTCGATCGCCCGAACCGACCTGCGAGCGCCGCGCCGAGGCGGTCGCGGCTTCTTGCTCGCGCAGCTTGGCTTCATACAGATGCGCGCGCAACAGCTGCATAGCGCGCTCGCGATTCTGGAGCTGCGAGCGCTCTTCTTGGCAGGCTACGACGACGCCGCTCGGCTTGTGCGTGATGCGGATCGCCGACTCGGTCTTGTTGACGTGCTGGCCGCCGGCGCCCGACGCGCGGTAGGTGTCGATCTGCAGATCCGAGGGATTGATCTCGATCTCGACGTCGTCGGCCTCGGGCAGCACGGCGACGGTCGCCGTCGAGGTGTGGATGCGCCCGCTGCCCTCGGTTTCGGGCACGCGCTGCACGCGATGGACGCCGCTCTCGTGTTTGAACTCCCGGTACGCGCCTTCGCCGCGCACTGCGACGACCGCCTCGCGATAGCCGCCTGCCTCGCTCTCGCTCGCGCTGACGATCTCGCTTTTGAGCCGATGGCGCTCGGCGAACTTCAGATACATGCGCAGCAGATCGCCCGCGAAAAGCCCGGCCTCGTCGCCCCCGGTGCCTGCCCGGATCTCGATGAAGATGTTCTTCTCGTCGTTGGGGTCCTTGGGCACGAGCAGCACACGCAGATGACGCTCCTGGCCGGCGACGGCTTCGCGCAAGCGCGCCACTTCGGCGCGCGCCATATCGGCGATCGCTTGGTCAGGGTCGCGCGTCATCGACTCGGCGTCGCCGAGCTCGTTGAAGAGGATGTTGTATTGGTGGTAGGCGCCGATGATCGGCTCGAGCGCCGCGCGCTCCTTGGACAGCTTCTTGTTCTCTTGCGGATCGAAGGCGGAGGTGAGCGCCTCGAGCCGGGCGTTTATCTCGTCAAAACGCTTTTGGATCGCGCCCAGGCGTGCGGGCAACCCTTGTGGAGTGGTATCCATAACGACGCTTACGAAGCCGGTCGCAGCGCGCGGCGCGCACGCGCGCTACTTCGACTTCGCCGTCTTGCCTTTCGCGGCGGGTTTCTTCGCTTTGGTCTCCGTGGTCTTCTTGGCAGCGGCCTTCACCTTCTTGGGCGCTTCGGTCGCCGCGGTCGCCTTCGTCTTGGCCGATTTCGTCGCCGTCTTCGCTTTTGCCGGAGCGCGCTTGGCTATTTTCGGCTTAGCGGCTTCGACGTCTTCCAGCGTGACGGCAGCGGCTGCCGCCGGCTGTGCGACCGGTGCGGCCTCGATTTCCGGCGTCTCGACGGCCTCTACGCTCGCATCTGTTGCGGCTGCGCCGTGAACGGCTTCGTGCGCCGCGCTTTGCGCGGCCGCCTGCAGCTCTTGCGCTTTCGCGGCCTCGTGCTGCTTGCGCGCTTCTTCTGCTTTGCGCGTTTCTTCCGCGGCGCGCTGCGCCTGCGCAGCAGTCTCGCGCTTGGCGGTTTCCGCCTCGTGCTTGCGCTTGTGCTCGGCCTCTCGCGCCGAGCTCTCGGCGGCTTCGCGCGCGGCTTGCTCCGCGGCCGCGACGGCAGCGGCTTTGGCCGCCTCGGCTGCCGCAGCATCGGCGGCGTCTTTGACTTTCTTGGCCTCGGCTGCAGCTTTGGCTTTCTTGGATTTTTGGCTCTCGACTGCGCCGTACTTGGTCACGAATTTCTCGACGCGACCTTCCGTGTCGACGAACTTCTGCTTACCCGTGAAAAACGGATGGCAGTTCGAGCAGATCTCGACATGCAGTTTTTCAAGCGTTGAGCCGGTTTGGAAGGTGTGGCCGCACGCGCACACGACGGTGGCAGTATGCCACTTGGGGTGGATCTTCTCTCTCACTGGGGTCCTCTCTCGCGCTGCCCGGCCAATGCTTCGGCGACTTCTGTCCCGCAATCGGCCACGTGCGCCAAAGGCTACTATATCATACGGGACCTAGACAGTCCACCGCCGGGTGTGACAACAAGCCCTAAGAAGCGGGGCGGTTGCAAGCCCCGAGGAGGACCGCCATGGCGTGGCTACCACTGGTCGGCACGGTGATGTCGCTCGTGACCTCAAAGGGCATCGACGTCGCACAGCAAGCGATGATCCAGATGGACGAGACCAATCAACTGCTGCTGCAGGCGCGCGAGATGCAGCATCAGGAGGCGCTCGACAACCGCAGTGAGGTCTTCAATGAAGCTGTTGCAGATCGCTCCGAGAGCATGCGCGAGCGCAGCATGCTCGAGGACCTCGACATGGCCGAGCGCAAGATCGACGATAAGATCACCAAGGAGTGGATCGGCCTGATCCGCGGCCAATAGGCAAAGCGGGGGTCTCTCGCCAACCTCGGGAGCCCCCGTTACGCCTTCCTTGGAGGTCCCACTATGAAACGAGCACTTCTCCCGGCAGCCGCAGTCATCATCGCTGTCGCCGCATGGCCTGCTTTCGCAGATCAAATGGGTTCAGTGACGGTGCCGATCGCGGCTCAAAACGGTTCCAACCAGACGGGCGTCGCAACGCTCACGCCGACCTCGGACGGCAAGACCAAAGTGGACATCAGCCTCAAGGGCGAGCCTGATGGCGCGGTCGAGCCGGCGCACATCCACAAGGGCCCGTGCAAGACGCTGAATCCGAAGCCGTCATATCCGTTGACCGCGGTGACGGGCGGCAAATCGAGCACGGTCGTGGACGTATCGCTGGCGCAGCTCCAAGCGGGCACGATGGCGATCAACATCCACGAGTCCGCCGCTGCGATCCAGACGTACGTCGCCTGCGGCGACATCCCGTCGAGCGCAACGCCAGGCGGATCCTCGGGAATGAGCGCTACGCCCGCCGGATCGGGTTACTGATTGGTGGGCGATCGAGGACTCGAACCTCGGACCTCATCCTTATCAGGGATGCGCTCTAACCACCTGAGCTAATCGCCCGCACGCGCGGATTTCGCGAAGTTCCGATGGTTCTCCGGCAAACCGGGGCGCCCTGCCGCGGAGCGGTCTTACATCTGCGTGATCGTGAGCACCCCGTCAGTGGCGAAATCGACTGTGCAGCTGTCGTTGCCGTTCGAGCCATTGTCCTCGCTCCTGCCACGCAAGACGAAGCCGTTGTTGGTCGTAGCGCCGCTGGCCCACCCTTGCACGATCGGGGTCACATCGAATGTGAAGGTGGACGCGGTTTGCTGGACCACCGGCGCCGAGAAATCGGCGTCGACCGGATACGGGGCGGTGAAGTCGTTGCTGCCACCGATCCAGCTGACCGTGGCGCGGCCGATGCCGCCGAAGCACGCCATCTCGCCGGTGGTCGGCTTGATGGTCAGGGTGGCTTTGCCCACGTGCGCGCCGGAGATGGCGGCTTGGTCGAAAAGCAAGGCCGACCGCAGATAGAAGTTCCAGTGATAAAGGTAGAACGAGTCGCCGTTTTTGATGTGCACCCAGCCCGTGCACAGGTCGGCGCACGGCCCGGTGCCGACCTCCGGCTGATATGTGGACATGCCGACCCACTTGTACTCGTACTTGCGCCAACCCCACCACTTGGTGTGCAGCGTGATCAACGGGCGGACGAGCGAGTTCGCCTGATGCAGCACGCCGTATGGGTTCGCCGCACCGCAGGCAACGGCGAAGGTGGCCTTGTTCGAATACACGTCCGCTTGGCCGCCCGCGATGTTGTGCACCCAGAGCTGGTCGAAGTTCGCCCCGGTACTGCTGGTTGTGATGCTGAATGAGTCGCTGACCGCGATACTGCCGCCCCATGGAATCGTCGCCGCCCCGACGTTTTGGACTTGTTGCGCTCCATTGATGTAGCGGTTGAAACTGTACTGGAGTGTCGTGCCCGGCGTGCCGGCGATCGTGCCTTTGAACGCTTCGGCGGTCGGACACTTGCCGGAAAATGACGGGGTGGTCGCGGTTATGGTCGCCGCGGTCACGGTTGCCGCCGCCGGCCGTGCGGCTACGACCCCAAGCGCAAAGGCGAAGACGGCTGCGGCAAAGGCGACGTTCCGATCCATATGGATGCCCCCTTGGAAAAGAGCGTTTTGAACGTAACGCTGGTGCGCGGGAGAACGTTTCGCGGGCGGTCGATCATATCCCCGATCACCTGTAGCCAGGCGAGCTCGAAAAAGAAAAAGCCGCGTCGTCTTGAACTACGCGGCTTCGGGGGATTAGCTCAGTTGGTAGAGCGCGTGCTTTGCAAGCATGAGGTCAGCGGTTCGAGCCCGCTATCCTCCACTCCGTGATATACGCGCAGTTCCTCGCTAGAGCTGGCCGGCGACCCAGGCGGCCAGCTCTATCAGTTCTCGGTCCGACGGCGTTGGGGTCACGTTGATGTAGAAACGGACCTTGCCTTTGAGCACGTGGATCGCGTTGCTCTGATCGACGTACGCCGTGTCGCCGAGATGCGGCGGGGACGACTTGACGCCATAATAGGGCGTCAGCTTCGCAAAGGTCTCCTTGGCTGTCGCCGCGCTCGGGTCGACGTAGACGATGAAGACGACTTTGCCGCCGGCGCCCCCTGCCGTGTAATCGCACTCCGTGCCCGGCGGCAAGCCCGCGAACGCGGGAGGCGCTACGCTGCTGCCCGGTGCTCCGAAAGTTCCACCGACGACTTTTTGCAGTTCGCTTGCAGGAAGCAGCGCACAACGATCCGTCGGGAGCTCTTTTGCCGAGAGCACTGCCGGAGCCATCAAGGCGCCGATCGCGAGTGTGGCGAGCATAACGCGAGGGATTAGCCTTAGACGCTGGACGGCACGCATGCTTTCTCCTTTGCTTAACGCGGGAAATCGTAGAAGAAGTGGTTTGCCTCGCCTTCGTTATGTCCGCCGAGCATCGACGCGAGACGCGGCGCATTGCGCAGCAGATACCAGTCGCCGAGATGATCGAACTTGCGACACGAGCGCTCTTCGTTGCGTGCCGGAATGACTATCGAAAATCGCGCGGTGCGATCGCTCACGCACTACT
>DATFYX010000074.1 GCA_035314825.1 Candidatus Eremiobacteraceae bacterium | reverse complement strand
TAGGGAACCGGCAGGAGCTCTGCCTCGCGGTCTTCGAGCCATCGCCGCGCGGCGGCCGCCTGGCACTTGGGGCAGTGACGATTCCGGCAGGAGTTGTATGCGACGCGCTCGTGCGCGCAGTCCTCGCAGCGCTCGACGTGGCCGCCGAGCGCGGCTGTGCGGCAGGTCTCGATCGCCGACATGACCTTCAACTGGGCGAGGCACACGTGCCCGGCGTTGGCCTTTCGCCACGCCGCCCCGTGGGCGCGAAAGACGTCGGCGATCTCCAGGGGAGGCCGCGCCACGCGGCCGTGGTCAGGCGGGCGGCGTTCGCTTCGTCAGCTTGATGTCCAGCCGCTCGAGCGGGCTCTTGATGTCGCGGACCGTGTTGACGGCGACACGGGTGTAGAGCGCCGTCGTCTCCAACTTGGCGTGTCCGAACAGGGACACGCCATAATGAGCATCTTCCTATGTTACTGAAAGTCCAAGCAGCCTTGAGCAGAATCTGCTGTTAGCGGACGCTGCGGCTCCTTTCGCGCGCGATATGCCGCGACAGCTTCGGCTTCGATCGCCCAGGGCGCGCCCGGACATATCTGCCGCCCCTTGACGACGCCTTGCCGAACCCTGCGCAGCGCGGTCATCACGCTGACGTCTATGATCTTCGCCGCCGCTTCAAGCGTGATTTCCCCTCGCTCTGCCATTCGTCGGGACGATGTACGGCGATACCATAGTGGCTACGGAACGAGCGCACCCGCGCCTGGGTCCAGCCGTTGCCCCGCCCCGTCGGTTTGCCGGCGCGATTGAGAAGCCGCGCAATTTGCCGGTCGGGCATCAACCGGGCCAGTTCGCGGACGAGCGACAAGGTATCTTCGGGGATCGTCCAACGATGTTTGCCCACTCCGTTTTTCTTCAGTTTGATCGCGGTATGGTCGCCACCCTGCCAGTGCAGGACCATCTCGATGTGCTCGGCTTCAACGCGCACGACGATTTCGTTCAAGGCCGCACGCAGGATCCGCTTCCGCGTCGCCGACGTCGCCGCCGGATGCGACCAGGCGAGTTCGAGGTCGTGGCCGAGCCGCATCAGCTGCTCCCGCTCCCGTTCCCCCAGGGGCGCCGGTTTCTTTGCGTCGACGGCGGCTATTTCGTCCTCGATACCGCGCACGACCTGCAGCGCCTCGTTCCACCGCCGCTCGAGCTCGCCGGCGACAAGACGGTTCGTCGGATCTACGGCATCGTATTGACGGCGTGCATGTGCCGCTTCGAAGCGCGCCCGCTGCAACGCAAGCTCCAGTTGTCGCCTGGCGGCCGACGTCTCGCCCGCCAGCGCGTCGAGCGCCCTGACCGCCGCGTCGACGCCGAACGGCTTCAAGACCCGTAGCACTTCCCCGCCGACGGCCTGATCGGCGTGCAAGCCGCCAAACGAGATGCAGCGCTGGGCGCCGTGGTTCACGAGCGCGCCTTCGCAATGATAGCGCCCTGCCTTGCCGCCGTAGGCCACGTACATCTTGCGACCGCAGTGGCCGCAGCGCAGAAGGCCAGCGAGGAGCAACTCTCCCTGTCGCGCCGCTCCTCTGGCGACGGCGCCGCCCTTGCCCGTCGCGTTGTCGGCGATCACCCTCTGATTCCTCTCGAACTCCGTCCAGGAGATGTAGCCCTCGTGCTGGTCCTTGAGCAGCACGTCCCATTCGGCCAGTGGGCGGCGCATGCCGCGCCTTACGCGCTTGCGGCCCTCCTCCACACTGACCTTGTTCGTGCTCCGCCCGAAGGCATATGCGCCGGCGTAGACGGGGTTGGTCAGGATGGCGTGCACGGCGCCATAGAGCGGTAACCGCCAGCCGACGATACGCCCCTCCGCAGCACCGTGGCGCGCGGCGGGAAGCGCGATGCCTTCCTCACGCAACCATAAGTGCACCTGTCGCACGCTCTGAAGCTCGGCGAACTTTGCAAAGACGATCCCGATGGCGGCCTGCACCTGCTGGTCCGGGTCCTTCTCGATTCGGTCGCGCCCGGTCTTCACGTAGCCGACGGCGACTCCAAGGAACAGCGCGCCACGGCGCGCTTTCTGCTTCAGCGCCTCGTGCGAGCGCTGCCGAAACAGCGAAAGCTCGAGCTCGCTCATCGTGCCTTTCATGCCGAGCAGCAGGCGATCGTTGGAATGCCGAGCATGGTAGATTCCGTCTTCGTCGACGATGACGGTCCCGACCAATCCGCAGAACTCGATCAACGTATGCCAGTCGCGGCCGTTGCGGGCGAGCCGGGAGGCTTCGATCGCAAATACGGCCCCGACGCGCCCGTCGCAGATCGCCGCCAGCAATCGCTCGAAGCCGGGGCGCGTGACGCCGCCTCCCGAGCGGCCGAGATCGTCATCAACAACCTCGACGGTAGCCCAGCCGAGCTCTTTTGCGCGACCGGCAAGGCCGTACTGGCGCCGCAGGCTCTCCTGGTTGTGCACAAGCTGATCGGGGGTCGACTGGCGGACGTAGACAAAGGCGCCGCGGGCAAGGTGGTCAGCCGTGATCTTGGTCATCGTCGACCTCCCCGCCAATCAGCGCCGTCGCGATCTCGCGCAGCAGCGCCTCGATCAACCCCGCCAACTGCTCCCGCTGAACGGGAATCGCCGCTGTTTGGCGCTCGTCCGCTTCGAACAGATCTCGCTGTCGAACGATCGCGTTGCGCGTCATGCTTGGCCTCCTCCATCCCTGAGTCGGATCGGAGAAAGCGTAGAAGCGCGTCGGCCTCGGCGCGTAGGGCGCGCAGAG
>DATFYX010000073.1 GCA_035314825.1 Candidatus Eremiobacteraceae bacterium | reverse complement strand
TTGCTGTTGGCGGCCGCGCCGGCCGCAGCTGACTCGATCACGCACACCGTCTCCTCCGGTGAGACCCTGTCAGGGATCGCCGACCGTTTCGGCGTGTCCTTGAGCGCGCTGGAAGTCACCAATCATCTGACCGACACGAGCTTGCTCCAGCTCGGCCAGCAGATCGTCGTGCCGGTGCACATCCATCATCCCTCGACCGTTGCAGCTCACAAGCCCCACGGCAATCCGACGAAGCACGGCAGCGAAAAGCCCGCGGTGGTCGCGGCCGCCCTCACCGGTGCCCGCGTCGGAGCGATGCACTCGGCTGCCACGATGGCGAAACTCGCGGCGTCCCAGGCCCTGTGGGCCGCCACGCACGTGGGCAGCATACCGCCGCACCTCCCAGGTGCAGAGCCCTTTGACATCGCGCAGCGCATGTTGGCGCTGGATTCGCGGATCACGCAGACTGCGATGCGCTATCTCGGCGTGCCCTACATGTGGGGCGGCACCAGTTTCGCAGGCGTCGATTGCTCAGGCTTCGTGCAAGTGGTGTTCGCCAAGAACGGTATCGAGCTGCCGCGCATGGCCGACGAGCAGTTCAGCGTCGGGCACCGCATCGCGATGCAGGTGCTCATGCCGGGCGATCTGGTGTTCTTTGAGACCTATACGAGCGGCGCGTCGCACGTCGGTATCTATCTCGGCAATGGAAAGTTCATCCACGCTTCGACCCGCGGCGTCGTCATCGACGCGCTCAGCATGAACTATTACGCGAGCCGGTACCTCGGCGCGCGCCGCCTCGTCCAATAATCTGGGAATCGAGCCGTCTGACGTAGAAGGCGCTCCTGCGAGCGCGCGTTGGGGCGTCGCCAAGTTGGTAAGGCACCAGCCTTTGGAGCTGGCATTCGAAGGTTCGAGTCCTTCCGCCCCAGCATTTCCACGCCCCTAATCATCCGCGCGCCGCGCCGAAGCGTACGCCCTATAGGGGTTATGTGACGAACCAGAGCGCGACCGACGAACAGCTTATGGCGGCGCTGGCGCTGTCGGATCTGCATGCGCTCGACGCGCTGTACGATCGCTACGCCAAGCCCGCATTTGCGCTTGCGTACCGCATCGTGGGCGAGCGGGGGGGCGCCGAAGATGTCGTCCAGGACGCGTTCTTATCAGCCTGGCGTCAGGCAAAATCGTATAAACGGGAACGAGGCAGCCCACGAACCTGGCTGATGTCCATCGTCCACCATCGAGCGATCGACCGGTTGCGCGCGAGCGCGTCGAGTGCCGGCACGCTCTCGCTGGACGAGCTGCCTGACGGACCGGCCGAGGCGCCCGGCGTCTGGCAGCAGGTCTGGGCGAGCTTGCGCGGCGATGCGGTGCGGCATGCGCTCGAACGGCTTCCGCCTGAGCAGAAGAAGAGTATCGAATTGGCCTATTTCTCAGGCTATACGCAGACCGAGATCGCCGAGCTGATGGGCGTGCCCTTAGGCACGGTGAAGGGGCGCATGCGCATGGGCCTGCAGAAGCTGCGCGCCTCGTTGGAAGCGCCGGAGCTGGGGCTGTCGAGCGTATGAACGGCGACGCGCACGTCACCGATCTTGCCGCCGGCTACGCGCTTGGCGCGCTGACAGCGCACGAGCGGGGCTTGGTGGACGCGCATATCGCGCAGTGCGATGACTGTCGGGCTGACGTGATGGCGATGCTCGGCATCAGCGGCACCCTGCCGCTGGCGTGCGAGCAAGTCGCTACGCCTGCCGGACTGAAGGCCCGCATCCTCGATGCGGCCGCGGCTGATGTCCGCGCGGGTCAGACCCTTGCGCGGCGGAGCAGTCTGGAGACGGGCGCTCGTTGGCGCGCCGGCATCCCCGCGGGCTGGGGCTGGTTCGCGGGCGTGGCCGCAGCCGCCGCGGTCATCTTCGGCGTGATCTCGATCGACCAGTCGCAACAGCGCGGTGCGCTGCAACGACAAGTCGATTCGCTCGGATCGCAGCTCGAGCAGGCACGCCACGACGACGTCGCTTTGCAGAACGAGGCGCAGGCAGGCCACGCCGTGATGACGGCGTTGGCCAGCGGGACCTATTGGACGATGGGGCCGCATGCGGATGCCAATGGTAAGATGTGGCGCTGCGCCGTGCTGCAGCCTCCCGCGCACGGGCACAACGGCATGCTGCTTGCGACCGTGCCCGAGCCGCCGCGCGGCATGGCGTATCAGGTGTGGATCACGCGCAAGGGCACGCCGCACAAGGCGGGTATGGTGATGCACGGCGGCATGACGATGATGGACATGTCCATGCCCGTGCAAAAGGGCGACATCGTCGCGTTCAGCGTGGAGCCGATGGCGGGCAGCAAAGCGCCCACCACGCCCTACATGATGGAGATGGCGAT